>JAWOGR010000131.1:0-6189 GCA_046496625.1 Dehalococcoidia bacterium
CTCCCGCCGGGCGAGAACTCCCTCCTGCATCATCGCCTGTTCAATCTTATCCATAAACCAGGTTCCACAATCAGACAGGGCTCATTATAGAGTCTCGAGCCGTAGATCGCAATGGGCGACTACGCCAGCCTCATTCCGGTACAGATGAACCTTTATCTGCTGGTGAGTTCCACCACGGTTACCCCGTAGTCTCCCTCTCCATAGTCACCAAGGCGGTAGGATGCGACCAGAGGATGCTCTCCCAGATGGTCGTGCACGGCTCGCCGTAGCGTACCCATCCCCTTCCCGTGGACGACTCTTACAGATGGCAATCCGGCCATAAAGGCGTCATTGATGTACTGATCAAGCCTGGACAAAGCCTCATCCACGGTGAGACGGCGCACAAACAACTCCCTTTCTACTGCCCTCATCGTCGAATGCTGAACTCCAGACGGAGTATGTCGGTACTCGCGTCTGTGACCTTGACTCTGTCATCAACTCGCCAGCCTACCACCCATATGATCTGATCCGCAGAACAGACTATGGGAACACGGTCGCGCCAGGCACGAGGTATCCTGGCATCAACCATGAAGTCCTGGAGCTTCTTGGATGCATCCATGCCCAGAGGCCGAAATCTGTCCCCTGCCCTGCGCTGACGAACAAAGACCTTGCGTCCGACCTTCTTCAGGTCAAACTCGGCAACCAGCCGCTCCGGAAGGCGGTGTCTGATCTTGCTCATTGAATCCCGTGCTGGCGCGCAGTCCAATGGCTCGCCCCCAATGCTGGCGGTAATCCTCCACCCGGGCAATACAGTCTCTCCAGGCAACGTGAAAATGGCCTCTCCCTCAATCTGAGGCAGAGGGCATGATTCCCCATATGCACACGGCTCGGCACTATCGGCTGACTCCGGCATCCGCTCAACCACCAGGTGATCATATTCTCCGCGGCAGACAATCCCTCGGGGCAGAGACACTCTCTTGGATACCGGCTTGTCCAGCAGACTGCGGGCCGCCTCAACATGACTCGCCTCGATGTCTCTGCTATCACCGATAAGGTGAACAACTGCCGCTCGCAACAACCTCCTCTGCAGAGCTACCGGCAGTTTCGCAGCCTCTTCCCTGTCGAGACGAACCACACTCTCCTCATGGCGGGCCACCTGATCCCATAGGTCAGCCACCTGCTGCTGAATGAAAGACATATCCTCTCCGGCAAGATCGGCCAGGCGGAGCAGGGCCTCATCGATGGCCGGGTTGTACTGCCTCAGCAAAGGTAACAGATCAAGGCGGAGGCGATTTCGAAGGAAATCAGTAGAGAGGTTGGACGAATCGATGCGAGGGCCAAGACCGTGTTCTTCGCAGTAGTCAACTGACTCCCGTCGGGAGACCTCCAGCAGAGGCCTAACTACCCGGAGATCACCCTGCACCACCTCGCCCGGTAGGCACTGACGGACACCGGGAAGAGGGCAACAGGGGGCAAGGCCGCACAGCCCATCGATTCCGGTCCCACGCACTATATGCATGAGAATCGTCTCCACATTGTCATCTCTGGTGTGGCCTACAGCGATTCGGCTGGCACCAACCCGTCCGGCTACACTGGCCAGGAAGCTGTAGCGAAGTTCACGAGCCGCCTCCTCAACCGAGCATTTTGCCTCCTGCCTATAGGCGGCGACGTCCCGCTGCTCAACCGTGCAGGGTATGCCCAGCGACCGGGCCAGGTCGGATACATAGTCGGCATCAACCTCAGCCTCAACTCCTCTCAGCTGATGGTCGAGGTGAGCCACGTGCAGGTCTATCTCAAGCACCTGGCGCGCCACCGCCAGTACATGAAGAAGACACACAGAATCAGCCCCACCTGACACACCGACGACAACCCTGTTCCCTGGCGCCACCAGCCTGTGAGCGTGAACAGAGCCTATAACCTTCCGCTCAATAGTGGACTCATTCATCGGGCTTGCCCCGCCGGCCTACTGCGGCACTCACCACTAGTAGGATACGTCGTTGAACGTCAGCAGGCGAGTTCCGTGGTCGCTGAACTCAAGAGTGCTTACACTGCCCAGGTCCACCTTGAACCTGGGAAAGGAGTCGATAGGAAGATCAAGCGCCTTGAGCAGTATGGCTAGTGTCACGAAGAAATGGCTCACTATCACCACCGAATGATCGCCGCTATGCCCATCACAGGCATCGTGCCTTTCCAGCAATCCCTCGACCACGGGCCAAACCCTGCCCAGCAGGACCTCCACCGTCTCGCCATCCGCCGATCCAACCGTCCTGTCGCTCCAACGCTCCATCAAGAACTGGCTGAAGGTGGTGTTCAAGTGCAGAACAGACGTACCTTCCAGTTCACCCACCCTGATCTCTATCAGGCGACGGTCGACTTCGACAGACAGTCCATGCCTGCCGGCTATCGGCCCGGCAGTAGCCAAGGCCCGCCGCATGGGGCTAGCATAGACGGCAACGATGTTCTCGTTCTGAAGGAAGCTCGCCAGCCTCTTCGCTTGATCCAGCCCGGTCTCATTCAGCTCGATGTCGCTATCACCACCCTGAACACGTCGCTCCTTGTTCCAGCAAGTCTCGCCGTGTCTAACCAGGATCAGTCTCAAGCAATCCCCCCGGCTGACGCCTTCCCGGGCAATCCTGTCGGCGACGATGGAGCGTGGCCCTGATCAGGCAACGCTCTTCTCCTTCGTTAGTATCACCTTGACGATCTTCATCCCTCGCATTTCAGTGACGACGAACTTCAGGTTCTGGAACTTGAACTGCTCCCCCTGCTTCGGTATGCGACCGAGGTGGCTCAGGATGAACCCGGCTACGGTATCATAGTCTCCGATGGGCAGATTCAGCTCCAGCTCTTCATTAGCATCCTCGATCCTGAAGCCTCCCTCCAGTTGGAAGGTGCTGTCACCGGTTACTATGAAGTCCTTCTCCTTGCCCGTCAACTCATCATGAATATCGCCGACTATTTCCTCCGTCAATTGTCCGATGGTAACCATCCCCGCCATGCCGCCAAACTCGTCCACAACGATCGCTGTATGGTGGCCTCCGTCCCGCATCTCGGCCAGGAGCTCTCCGAGGTGCTTGGTCTCAGGCACGAAGTAAGCAGGCCTCACCAGGTCGTCGATGACGGTGTCCCTGCAATCACCCCCGTTGGTAAATGCCATCAGCACGTCCTTGGCATGCAAGATGCCTACCACATTGTCGGTGTTCTCCCTATATACCGGGAACCGGCTGTAGCGGCCTTCGCTATACAGGCTAAGGAAGTCGCTCAGCTTCATGCCTTGCTCCACCCATGTCACCTCGGTTCGTGGAACCATTATCTTGCTCACCGGGCGGTCGGTGAACTCAAACACCTTCTGGAGAATCTTCGCCTCGTCCTGATCGACGACACCTTCGCTCTCGCCAACGCTTATAGCCGACCGTATCTCGCCCTCGCTGACCAGTTTCCTGTCTTCCTCCGAGGCATTTGCCATCCTGGCAAAGCGTAAGCCTATCCGGTCAAGCGCCAGGACGAAAGGGAAGAAGCACAACTCGATGACTCTAATGGGTTTGACATAGGCCAAAGATAGCCTCTGGGCATGATGGACTGCGAGCGTCTTAGGTATGACTTCTCCGAAAACCAGAATCAGGGTCGTGACTCCGAGCGTGGCCACTATTGGCCCCACCACACCACCAAGGGCTCTCACAGCCATGATCGTGCCCAATGTCGCGGCGGCTATATTGACCAGGTTGTTGCCCAGAAGAACCGTAGCCAGAATCCTCTCAGGCCTATCAACGGCTGCGGCCAGTTTCTCTGCACCACCTACGCCGCTCTCCACCAGATACCTGACACGAAGCTTGGGCAAAGCTATAAACGCTGACTCAGCACTGGAGAAGAAAGCTGATAGAAACAGACAGACCAGAAAGGCTATTAGAAGCCAACTATCGGCGGGATCCATCTCTTACCGCCCCCTGGATCCCCGCTCCGGCAATACCAACCACACCACAGGAGTCAACTTAGGTCGACACATATTCCACTGAAGGTATCATAACATTGGCACGCGAACCTGTCAAAAGCAACTGATTGATTTGCCCGGGTGCCATCAAACGCTGTCTCAGGATGTTTCCAGGAGTACGCTTCCCGGCAACGGCCGGCCTGCTATGCAGGCAATCTACTCCTTCTTGACGCATACTCCTCAGAGGTATCGCTCCAACACCTCAGGAACACACACCGTGCCGTCTGCCTGCTGGTAGTTCTCCAGCACGGCAATAAGCACTCTGGGCAAAGCCAATCCCGATCCGTTCAGGGTATGAACAAACTGGGTCGCCGAACCGGATGGGGGACGGTAACGAATACTGGCCCGCCTTGCCTGAAAGTCGCCGCAGTTGCTGCAGGAACTCACCTCGAGCCACTCGCCACAACCGGGAGCCCACACCTCAATATCGTATGTTCTGCGAGCAGCAAAGCCAAGGTCTCCGGTACACAACTGCGTCACCCGGCAAGGTATGCCTAGTCTCACACATATCGACTCGGCATCAGCGACCAGTCTCTCCAGCTCTTCGTCAGAGTTCGCCGGCTCGGTGAGCTTGTAGAGCTCTACCTTATCGAACTGATGCCCGCGCTTGATTCCTCTCGTGTCGGTGCCCGCCGACATCTTCTCCCGACGAAAGCACGGAGTATATGCGACGTAGTTAACGGGCAAACTCTCTGCGCCAAGGATCTCATCACGATGCAGGTTGGTCAGCGGGACCTCCGCCGTCGGCACAAACCAGAAGTCATCGTCCTCATCATGGTAGAGGTTGTCGCCGAACTTGGGCAGATGTCCGGAACTCTCCATGCACTGTCGTTTCACCATGGCGGGAAGATAGACTTCCCTGTAGCCGTGCTCCTTGACGTGCACGTCCAGCATGAATGAGATGAGCGCTCGCTGCAGACGAGCACCAAGCCCCTTCAAAATATAGAACCTGGTTCCAGAGAGCTTCACTCCCTGCTCGAAGTCGATTATGCCCAGCCTCTCGCCCAACTCCCAGTGAGCAAGCGGCCTGAAAGGCCACTCCTTGGGCTTCCCCCAGGAACGCACAACGACATTATCAGCCTCGCTCTTACCGACGGGAGCATCGGGATGGGGAATATTCGGAAGCTCTAACAGCAGCGAATCGAGCGCGTTCCTTGCTTCCTTAGTCTGCTTCTGCAGGGCCGATATCTCCTCACCCAGCCGACGCATCTCCTCGATCAGCTGAGGGGATTTCTCCTTGCTCCTGCCCAGTTGCCTGCTTGTCTCCTTATGCTCGGCGCGAAGAGCTTCGGTCTGGCCGAGCAGCCGACGATAGCTCAGATCTCTCTCGATGATCTCGTCCAGAGCAAAGGTGTCCCCTCTCCTCTCCAACCCCTCACGAACCAGCTCGGGACTCTCGCGAATCAGCTTGATGTCGATCATAAGCCCGTTGCCGCCTATGCGGATCCCGACTCCGACCTTGTTTTCAACTGAGGAAAGAGTATCACCTCTCGAATAGACTGCTGCCCGGCAAAGAGCATGACCATTCGGTCAACCCCCATGCCGAGACCGCCGGTGGGCGGCATACCATACTCCAGGGCCTCCAGGAAGTCTTCGTCCGCAATCTCAGCATCATCGCTGTGAACGTCACGATTTGACTGTTGCCGGAATCTCTCTCTCTGCTCCAGAGGATCATTGAGTTCCGAAAACGCGTTGGCAACCTCCATACCACCCACGAACCCCTCGAATCGCTCCGTCAATCGATCATTGCCCCGCTTTCTCTTGGCGAGAGGAGACATTTCCACAGGGTAGTCCAGAAGGAGTGTCGGTTGTACAAGCTTGGGCTCAACGAATGTGGACAGAAGCTCGTCTATCAGCCTTCCCCTGTCCTTTCCCTGTTCCACCTCCATTCCCAGTTCCAGCATCCGTGACCGCAGGGAGGCAGTGTCCGGGAAGTCCTCAAAGTCAACCCCGGAGTAGCTTTCGATTGCCTCACGCAACGTCATTCTCTGCCACGGAAGCGCGAAGTCTATGGTCGCACCACCCCAGTCAAGCCTGGTGGTACCCAGCACATCCCGAGATGAATCAACAAACACTTCCTGAACCAGGCTCATCATATCGTGGTAATCGGCATAGGCCTGGTAGCACTCAAGAAGTGTAAACTCGGGATTATGCCTCACAGAGATGCCTTCGTTGCGGAAGGTACGCCCGATCTCATAGACCCGGTCGAAACCACCAATGAC
>JAWOGR010000086.1:0-2991 GCA_046496625.1 Dehalococcoidia bacterium
ATGTTGTGAGACATCCAGGTGCACCTCGTTCTCGCTCAGGCTGCCTATGCGTACAGACTGGTGGCCGTTGAATCGGGTAAGATCGGGGACGAAGGCCTCGATCACAAACCTACCTTCCGGACTCAGATGCTGTGCTACGTTGCGAAAGCAGCGCACCTGCTCCTCTTGAGTCAGCAGTGCATAGAAAGTGTTGACCAGCACATAGATGAGAGAATACTGACCGTCAACAGCAACATCGGCGAAGTCTCCCATCACTACGGGGATCTCCTTGCCTCCTGGCTTGCTGTGGAGCCTGTCAACCATCGCTCGCGAAGAGTCAATGCCCTCGATTCGCAGACCTGACTGCTGTAATGGCAATGCGACCCTTCCTGTCCCGATGCCGAGTTCCAGTACACGACCGCCCTGAGCGATCTCACTGAGAGTCGTCAGCGTAGCCCCATCGTACTCGTCATACCAGTCGTCATACACGTTCGCGATGCGTTCTCCGTATGTGTCATCTCTATAGTTATCCATGGCTTTCAACCTCTTTCCTCGACGGTTTGCTTCCCGCTCTGTGATGTGGCTTGGTGTGTCAGGTCTGGGGTTTACTCAGTACGTAGATGATGAAGTTCGGAACCCTTAACTCATCCTCCAGTTGCGGGTAGACCTTCACTTGCTCCGATGTGACTGTCGGCTCGATGATATCCGTGATTGCGAATCCGGCGTTCAGGAAAGAACGGATATATGTGGAGAGAGAGCGATGGAAGTTTGTGAACTCTACTCCCATCATCATCCAGTAGCGCTCGGTTTCCTCGAAGTAGCGATCCAGAATCACATGGAGCTTCTTCCCGTCCTCGGTCCTGTGCCATGCGCCCACAGCAGACAGCATCGGGTGCAGATTGGCGACGATGAAGCGTCCCCCGGGTTTCAGAACGCGAAATACCTCTCTGGTGTTGGCGTCAAAGTCAGGTAGATCGCACTGATTGAGATACGATACGGCAAGGTTGAATGTTCCGTCGTCCAGGAAACGCAGGTCATGCACGTCCGCAACGTGATACTCGTCGCTCCCCGACTGCATCTCTGAAGCTGCCTCGATCATGGGAAGGCACAGATCGAGGCCCAGGACGTACGCCGCCCCGCGCTCTAGCAGTAGCCGGCAGAAGCGACCCTCCCCACAGCCGCATTCCAGCACGCGAAGGCCACTCACGTTGCCACAGGCCTCGAGCATCGGCCCGTCGAGCAGTCCCGTGCGGTTGGCATTCACTCCCTCCCTCGCCTCTTTGATCCAGGCGGGGGCGAGGTCTATCCATTCCTGGTTCAGCATTTCGCGATTCACCGACATATCTTCCTGTGCAATGCGGCACACTGATGATGAGCCAGCCCGCAGATCAACCGCCTGTGGTGACCGGCTTCTGTTCACCGCGCAGTATTCCGTATATAGCGATATCATGCCAGCGTCCGTCCCGGAACATGGCCCGTCTCAGTACGCCCTCGCGCTGGAATCCGACGCCCTCCATCACATGTTGGGACGGTAGATTGTCAGTGTCTGTGAAGGCAACAATCCGTTCTGCCGCGTATCCTGAGAAGAGATAGTCTGTCAGCAGGCCGACGGCTTCCCTTGCGTAGCCTTTTCCCCTTGCCGCGACGTCGGGTATCCCGAATCCTATCTCGGGATAGGGGAAGTCTACGTCCGGGTAGGGGATGAAGGAGTAGCGCACAAAGCCTACGATCTGCCCGCCGGCAAGCGTCTCAGCAAGCAGAAGTCCTCCTTCACGCTTTAGCAGTTCGGAGTGCTGGTATGCCTGACGGAGCAGCGGCACGTGGTCGAGTTGAAACCGCTGGAAGGCACCCCAGAGCGCTTCCCTATCGTGTCCCCAGCCCTCGATAAC
The DNA here is from genome assembly GCA_046496625.1 of Dehalococcoidia bacterium. GTDB lineage: Bacteria > Chloroflexota > Dehalococcoidia > GIF9 > AB-539-J10 > RBG-13-51-36. The sequence goes on from JAWOGR010000086.1 coordinate 1,869, forward strand.
AGGCCAGTCCTGGTCGCGCACCGGGCGTAGCATTACACGAGAACCCTTGATCATCACTCACCTCCTGTACTAGCGGCAAGGAGAGGCTACAGCGGCCTGCACATAGCGGGTGTCTGGCAGTTTCTGCTCGCCGTGTTTAGACTACAGCGTTGTACTGTATAACGCCCGGGTTTGACAAGTCAATCGGCTACCGATCTGGACGACGAGAACTGTGCCTCGCTCAACGCCGATCTCACGTAGCCGGAAGGCAAGAACGTGCCTGCTTATGATTCTGGCCTTCATCGCTTCGGCCTTACTCACCGGGGCAGGGGTGTCCTGGTGTGGCGCCCTGCTTCTGCTCTGTATGGCCTTAACCTAACTCGTACGCCATGCCCATCGCTTCCCTCACCTCGGTCAAGGTCCGCTGCGCCACCTCCCGTGCCCGGGCAGTCCCCCTTTGAAGCACGTTGCGGATCAACTGGGGATCCTGTTCGAGTTCACGTCTCCGCTGGCGGAGAGGACGAAGATACTCGTTTAGGGCCTCCGTAAGAAGAGATTTCAGCCGTGATGCCCCGCCATCTCCGATCTCCGAGGCGAGGGTCTCAGGAGATCTCTTCGTGCAGAGCGATAGCAGCAGGAGGAGGTTGGCCACCTCAGGCCTGCCTGTCGGGTCATAGGTGATGAGGCGGTTAACATCCGTTTTTGCCGTCTTGATGTACCTGGCTGTCTCATCCTCGGAGGAAGAAAGCATGACCGCATTGTTGCGGCTCTTGCTCATCTTCTCGGAGCCGTCCAATCCCAGGATGCTCGGGGCATTGCTGAGCAGAGGTTGTGGCTCGGGGAATACCTCCCTCTTCCCCCCATACCGGTCGTTGAACCGGCGGGCTATGGTACGGGTTAGCTCCAGGTGCGGAAGCTGGTCCTTTCCCACAGGGACGACCGTGGCCTTGCAGAAGAGTATGTCCGCCGCCTGATGAACGGGATATGTGTACATGCCCGCGTTTATGTGTTGTCTACCTGACGCCTTGATCTCCTCTTTCACCGTCGGGTTCCTGCTTAGTTCGGCGTTGGTGACAAGGGTCAGAAAGGGAAGAAGAAGCTGGTTGAGTTCAGGGACGTGACTGTGAGCGAATATGTGTGTTCT
>JAWOGR010000122.1:0-4013 GCA_046496625.1 Dehalococcoidia bacterium
TGGCTGCACTCCCCCTGAAAGTTGCTCAGCGAGGTTTGCCCATACTCTCTTTTGTCATGCCTCCTGAGGCTCTCTTTGCCGCTTCTCCGTCTGGGCCTGATTATTACCGGCCCTTGAAACGGAAACAGAGCTTCGCTCACATATCTCTGTCTAGACATCATCTCTGCCCCTGGGCCCCCTTCTCGCAGTAGGCTGGATGCACATGAAACCTCCACTCTTGTAGAAGCAAGACACAAACGGCCTCAAACCAACTCCTTCTTCACACGCAAATTGTAAAGGGTGGAGTTTAAGGGTGGTTTAAGGCCGTGTTAAACTCGTGTTAAATCGGTGCTAAATGTTGAGAGCCGTGTGCACTTGGCAGAGGCGCTACTCCAGGGGGAGGCTGAAGCCGAAGGTTGAGCCCCTGCCCTCTTCACTCAGTACCCAGATCCTTCCCCCGTGAGCTTCGACAACGTGCTTGCCGATCGCCAGTCCCATGCCCGTCCCTGTACCACCCGCTCTGACCCTGTCGGCCTTGTAGAAACGCTCGAACACATGGGGCAGATCGCTCCTGGCTATTCCGGCGCCGGTGTCGGAGATGTCAACCACGACCGAACCATCATCCACCCTTGTCGACACAGTTATCCTGCCGCCGGGCGGAGTGAACTTGATAGCATTATGCACGATATTGACGATCACCTGCCTCATCCTGAGCCTGTCTGCCTGAACGAGCGGCAGATCAGCCGCCAGCTTCAGCTCAGCGATCAGTTCCTGTCTCTGAATCTGGGGCCCCAGTTGGTTGATAACATCGTCCGCCAGAACGTTGAGGTCCACTGGCTCCAGATTCAGCTCCGCCTTGCCTGTCTCGATACGAGACAACTCGGTCAACTCCATCACTATCTGGGTCAACCTGTCTACCTCCCCGTCTATCCTGTATAGAAAGTCCCTCGCGGTCTCAGTGTCATCCACAGCCCCGTCACGCAGAGTCTCGACCATGGCTTTGATGCCTGCCAGCGGAGTTCGGAAATCGTGGGAAATGTTCCCGATCAGTTCGCGCCTTGTCGTCTGCAGGCTTCGCAGATCGGTGAGATCCTGAACCAATAGCAGTATGCCCCTGAGTTCCTCACGCACAATCGGAACAGCAATCACCCTGATGTACCGGCGTGCTGTTCCCGACTCGTACTGTACTGCCTCCGTCTGGCCTGTCTTGATGCACTGCTTCAGCAGATCATCCATCTCATGATCTCGAACGGCCTCAATGAGGGTCATCACTCCTCTGTCGCGAATACCGAATAGTGTTCTTGCCGCATGGTTGGCCATGGTAATGCTGGCGTCCGTATCCGTCATAATGACCCCGTCCGCCATGTTATCGAGAATGGCCGCCAGCCTCGTCCTGTCTCTTGATATCGTCTCCACCATATCTCCTAACTTAAGAGACATATCGTTGAAAGACCGGGCAAGTTCAGCAACCTCGCCTCCGGCATCAACCGTTATCATCTGCCGCAGTTCTCCGGAGGCAATGCCCCTGGCTGCAGCGATGAGTTCCCGCATAGGCTGTGTTGTCATCCGTGAGATCACCCATGCCGCCAATATGATCAGCAGGGCGGCAACTGCCATGGCTGATATTACACTTACCGTCACGCTCCGGACGAGGCCCTCAACGGTTGTCAGAGGAAGTGCTACACGGGCCACACCCAAGGGCTCCCCTTCATGTGAGATAGGAACCGCTACATACATCATCCTCTGCCTCAAGGTAGTGCTGTAACGAATGTTCTCACCATAACCATGTTCCATGGCAGCCCTTATCTCCAGGCGGTCGCTGTGATTATCCATGTTTCCGGGGTCTTCCTCCGAATCTCCGAGCACCTCACCGTCTGCGGCAATGATGGTAACCCGGATATCAATCTGCGCTCCCAGCCGTTTGGCAAGCGCATCCAGAACTGCACTGTCTTCGTCGCCAAGAAGAGCCGGTAGACAGGCTTCGGCGGTGATTATCGCCTCGGTCTCCAGTCGCATACGCAGATTGTCGAACTGCGACTCTCTGGTCAGGCTGACCAGATGAAACCCAAGTATACTGATAGTGATGAGTATGACTATGATAGATGAGAATGCAATGCGCCACTGAATGCTGCGGAACACCTCTAGCCCTCCACTTTGTACCCTGTTCCTCGAACCGTGATCAGAGTACTCGGATGAGACGGGTCGACCTCGATCTTCTGTCTCAGCCATCTGATATGGACATCCACAGTTCGCGTCTCACCGGCGTAGTCGTAACCCCACACCTTCTCGAGTAACTGCTCCCGGGTGAACACGAACCCCTTATGTCTGGCAAGGAACACCAGTAGGTCATATTCCTTTGCAGTGAGTTCCAGTGGCACACCCAGGCGTAGGACTCTGTGACGACCGGGGTCTATCTCCAGATCACCGACCTTCAGCCACTCCTCCTCGTCGGTCACTGCCACCCTGGGCATCTCAGCCCGCCGCAGCAGCGCCCCCACGCGAGCCAGCAGTTCCCTGATGCTGAAAGGCTTGGTCATATAGTCGTCTGCGCCGATCTCGAGCCCGACGATCTTGTCGACCTCATCCGTCTTGGCGGTCAGAATAAGTATGGGTACGGTCATCTCCTTGCGCAGAATCCGGCACACCTCGAAGCCACTCACCTCAGGGAGCATAAGGTCGAGAATAATCAGGTTAGGCTTCTCACTTCGCGCAACCTCCAGACCTCGAGCACCGTCAGGCGCCGTGATGACATGATAGCCTTCACGGGCAACGTTATACTTGATGGTCTCAAGCAGATTCGGATCGTCCTCGACAACCAGTATCTTCGTAGCCACTGACAGCCTCACCCGTAGTATAGACCCAACACCGGCTCTACACAAACACGTGACGGTCGTGTAGTCGAACCGCTGCGACGTGACCAATATGCGAACCACACATCAGTCATCTGCCCCTATCCACTCGATGACGGTGGTCGACCAGACATCGCTGAGGGATTTCTCGAGCACGGCCCTGCGCGGGTCGGGTATATCCAGTATCATGCGCAAAATGCGGCCGTCGAACTGGTTCAAGAACGGGCATGCTTTTCGTAGCGAGAGTATGGTGCTTCTCGCCCCACCATAGACAACATAATCGAGCGACCTGGCATGGGGCTCGATGTGTTCACGCGCATGGCCGCAGACCCTGCCCAGAAAGGTCTCTATCTGCTTCTCCCGGTGACGGGCAAATCGCGCCTGCGAAGACCCTCCCTTCTTGTGTCGGGCGTGCACGACGCCTGCTCCCGTCTTGCTGCCCACCAACACCGTGCCCCGCGCGACACCGACGCTGAATGAGCCCAATCGTACAAGGATGAGTGCGATCATGTAGTCACGACTGAGAAGCGAACATATCGGCCCGACCGTATAGCCATCCGCGGTGTACTCCTCTGTGACCGGAAACGGCGGCAGCACCAGACACATCCTCGCCGCACCCCAGAAGGCGATCGCTCCCATCGCCGATCCTGTGACGATGTCATTAATGCCTTCCGGCACAGGATGAATGGCAGCTGCCCTGTCCAGAGCCTCTACTACCCTGGCAGATGGCATCCCCGGGGGCAGGTACAACGACACAGCCCTGCCTTCCCCACCGCCCAACTCCTCGAGAAAGCCAAGCATTCTCGATCGGGCCAGACGAAATCTCTTTGATGTCAGCATACTGCTACACCACCCTGGCTCATCATCTTCAGCATCATACCCCTAACTCCGCCACCTCTGTCATCTTCAGCCACGACCCATCGAAAGGAAACCCCCTGCTTCACCGGCAACCATCACCTGCAATGAACACCAGGGCAAACATGACCGCAATGACACTGCAGCGCCCGCCCCACACACATCGGGCAGGAGCCGCCTACATGGTCACCACGGTGACGCCGTCTCCTCCCTCACCCTGCCCCCCGGGTCGGGAAGACTTGACCAGGGGATGAGAGGCAAGGATCGCCCTGACGATCTGGCGCACGGTGCCGGTGCCATAGCCGTGTATTATGCGTACCTGGGTCAGGT
>JAWOGR010000033.1:0-3065 GCA_046496625.1 Dehalococcoidia bacterium
AGGAAGTATCCCGAGATAGTTCCTCCTCTCGAGAAACAGCAACTCATGTGGGCGGGTACGGGCTTTCACAAGACCTTCGGCTCAGCCGTGTCCAGCGAAGAATACCTGGAGCAGTTCGTGGAAGCCGAGGGCGTTGTCGGCAAGATCGACATATACGACAGCATTCCGGTGGAGGTCAAGACGACTTCCAGACCTGTAGACGCGGAGAATCTCCTGCAGCAGAGGCCGACTTATGTAGAGCAACTGGGAATGTACTGCGCGATGGTCAACAAGCATGACGGAGAGATCATCGTATATCAACGACAGGTCGATGACCCGTCTTCGGCTTCTCCATTGCTAGTCTACCACGTCACCTTCCCCGACCTTGAGGCGGTTCGAAGTGAGATGCGGCGGCGGCGGGACCTTCTATTGGAGGCACTGACTTCCAATGACCCCGGCAACCTGCCCGCCTGTGTATGGTTCAACAGGCAGTGCGACTACTCCCGCGTGTGCGACTGCAAGACAACGTCTCAGAAGGCAGCACATGAGATAGCGGCTCTGGCAAGTGAGATGTACGTTGATAGCACAACCTGTCAGCAACTACTGCGCAAGATGGCTCAGCCGCATCCTTCGCAGGTATTCCGTATCAACGATGTCGTTTTCCCGCGTAAGGCATTTTTCGAGCGCATGAAGGCACGAGAGGCGGCTCAGGCCGGGGAAGTGAGCGAAGAAAAGGGAGAGTATCTTCGCTCCATGGATGAGCGCGGCTTTCTCGATGCGCTCCGCGATTCGTTGCGCTACGGTGCCCCGGGCGAGGCACAGAGGGTTCCGGTGCGGCATACATCACTGGCCGACCTGGTACAGATATGGCAGAACATGCCGACCATTCTGCGCGACCCGAGATTCTCCTCGCTCGTGGAGAGAGTGCGTCTCCCCAGGGCATTCCCCCACTACTTCCTCCGCCTGGCATTTGAGTGTGCATTGACCGACCATTCCCGCGGTAGGCTTCTGATATATTATGTCAAGGTGCCCAAGGAGGATGCCAAATTGATGGTGTATGATGTGACCTTCAGAAACCTGGATGCAATCAGGGCCGAAGCCGTCCGCAGGGTTGATCTTCTGGAAAAAGGGCGCACGGCCCTCGAGCTTCCAAAGTGCCCGTCCTGGCTGTGCTCGTACTGCGACTACAGGGTTGAATGTGGCGAAGGATAGGACGATGGGGACTACACGACGCGTCCGTTGTTGATTGAGTCCGGCCGGCAGGCCCTACAGATAGTTATCACTGGTGCTGACGGAGAGGTTCATATATACTGAACCAACCAAGAGACCTGGCAGTTGCATCGTCGATCGGAGTTACCAGAATGCTAACCGGAGTGCATTTTCTACTGAGCTACAAATGTGATTCCGAGTGCGACCACTGTTTTGTCTACAGCAGTCCGAGAGCAAAGGGGACCTTCACGTTGAGCCAGATGAAGCACGTTTTCCAGGAACTCGCCACGATCAAGACACTGGAATCGGTGTATTTCGAAGGGGGCGAGCCGTTTCTGTTCTACCCTCTCATGGTTGAGGGCGTCAGAATCGCACGTGATATGGGATTCAAGGCCGGAATAGTCACCAACGCATACTGGGCGACCACGGATGAGGACGCAGAACTATGGCTCAGGCCGCTTCGCGATCTCGGATTGGCAGACATGAGCATCAGCGATGACGCGTTTCATCATGAAGACAGGGACACCGCTCCTGCCAGGAATGCTCTGCGCGCCGCAGGGAGACTGGGCATGCCTTCCGCCTCTATCTGTATCGACAGCCCCACAACAGAAGGAGCGCTCGACAACGAGCAGGAGGTAGGAGAGCCGGTTGTCGGCGGTTCCACGATGTTCAGGGGGAGGGCAGTTGAAAAACTGGCAGGAGGGCTTCCCCGTAGACCGTGGGAGGAGTTCACACAGTGCCCTTACGAAGACCTTAGAGACCCCAAGAGGGTGCATCTGGATGCATATGGCAACGTACACCTCTGTCAGGGACTGAGCATGGGCAACATGTGGGAGACGCCGCTATCTCAGATAGTGCAACAGTACGATGCTGACTCGCACCCGGTCTGTCGGCCTTTGGTCGATGGTGGGCCTGCACTTCTGGCAAGGGAGTATGACGTTCGACACGATGCTGCCTACGTTGATGCCTGCCACATGTGCTACCTCGTACGCCTCGCCCTGCTGGACCGGTTCCCGCAGTATCTGGCACCGAGGTTGGTCTATGGTTTGGAGGAATCCGTCTGGGATAACGCCACTCCGAGCAGGGAGACGAATGGCTGAGTATGACAGAGAACGTGTCGCTCGACTGTTCGACGACATAGCCTGTGCGAAGAGTATTGGCGATCAAGATACTGAGGTGCCCGGTCAGGGTATCCCGCAGTTAACCGGTCAGATCGCTCTCCAGACGCTCAACCCGGGTACTGAAGACGTGCTGCTGGATGTCGGGACGGGCACCGGAGAAACCGCCATTGTTGCTGCCGGCTTATGCCGGAAGGTGATTGGCATTGATGTCAGCAGGAAGTCGCTGCAGCAGGCCCGACTGAACGCCGATCGGGAGGGCCTCGGCAACGTGGTGTTCGCCTACGGTGCGTTTGAGGATCCCTGCGCGGAACTCGACCTCACGTCACACGGCATAACCAGGATCCTGGCGGTGTACTCGCTCCATCATCTGCCCGACCGGATGAAGACAGACAGTCTGCTCACTCTAAGCGAGTTGCTGAGACGACCTGGCCGCATTGTGATTGGCGACATTATGTTCTTCGACGACCCGGACAAGCACCGCGAACGATTCGATGAGGCGGGTTATGACGCTGGAGACACCGACTTTCCTGCAAGTGCGGGATACCTGACAGGCTGTCTGGAGCGGATGGGAGCCGGAGTGCGCATTGAGCGTATCCATCCATTAGTTGGTATTGTGACGGCTGACTTCGTGTGACCCGCGCTCACGACATGCTCGTCTTATCAGAATGTCGCTGGCACTTTGCAGACAGGGATAGCATCAGGCAGAATCTGAGAAGGATGGTGTGGGCATGAATGTCAGAATCGCGAATCTTACCG
>JAWOGR010000056.1:0-3918 GCA_046496625.1 Dehalococcoidia bacterium
ATTCACGACTTCCCAGGTCGTCTGCGTCGCCAGCTTCTTGACCTCGGACACCAGCCTTCTCTGATAGCCGCCTGTGCCTACCCCGTCGTCGACGGTCTTCGCCACGGCGTAGGCCAGCGCGCTGACGGCGTCCAGCTTCGTGATGCAATCGGCGATCTTGAAGTTGACTCCCTCGAAGCTCCGTATCGTCTGCCCGAAGGCCTTTCGCTTGTTGGCGTATCTTGCCGCCAGTTCCAGGATGGCCCTCGAACCGGCCGTTCCTCCGGACAGCAGCCTCTCGGGCACCATCAGCTTGTAGAATATCTTGGCTCCCTCATTCTCCTTGCCCAGCAGGTTCTCGGCCGGCACCTTGACATCGCGGAACAGCAGCCTGCCCGTTCCCGTGCCGCGGCAGCCCATCAACCCGTATACATGCTTCACCTCCACCCCCATATCCCTCTCGACGATGAAGGCGCTGAGTGAGTCGCGGCCGGCTCCCGGGTTGGTGAGGGCGAACACAAGGAAGAAGTCGGCCCCCTCGGAGCCGACCACGAACCGCTTCTGTCCGGTCAGATAGTAGTGGTCACCTCTCCTGCGGGCCACGGTGGTGGCGCCGAAAAAGTCCGAGCCGCCCCTGGGCTCTGTGAGCGCCTCGCCGGCCCACTTTGTCCCGGCGATGAGGGGCCTCAGGTACTTCTCCTTCTGCGCCCCGGTTCCGAACACGTTGAGTCCCTCTCCGACGATGGAGGTGACCGAGACCAGGCAGGCGAAGGGAACCCCGAGCTTGTTGACCTCACCCACCTCTATCAGTTCATCCACCCATTTCAGGTCCCTCCCACCGTACTTCTTGGGGAATCTGATGCCGAGCAGGTTCCTGCGGCCGGCTTCCCTCACGAACTCGTAGGGGAACTCGACCTTGTCGGCGTCCATGTCCAGGATAAGCTGGCGTGGTATGCTGTTGACGAGGTCGCGCACCTCCTCCCGGAACTTCTTTCGCTCTTCAGTCAGGAACACCTCTAACATCGCATTCTCCTTTCCCTGTGGGGTGCCTGAATGGTACAAAGTATCTCGTTAGGCGTCAAGAGCGTTGTCGCCGGTCCCGCATGCGGTGTTATAATGTCGAGCGGCGTCATGCCGCCTGCATAAGCGGATGTCCCCGGAGTTCCAAGGAGGTGATCCATGAATAAGTCGCTACCTTTGATGGCTTTGAGCATTGTTGTTTGCGTGGTGCTTTCATGGCTGGCGCTGGCTATGCCGGAGGGCACCACGTCTGCCCAGCCTGCCAACAGCCCCTGGCCCATGTTCGGCGGCAACGCTCAACGTACGAGCCTGAGTCCTTACAGCGGGCCGGAAGCTGCGCAACTGGAGTGGAGCTTCGAAACTGAATCATTCGTGAGCGCCTCTCCTGTCATCGGGAGCGACGGCACCATCTACATTGGGTCATGGGATTACAGTCTGTACGCCATCAACCCCGATGGCACCCTTGCGTGGAACTTCACGACTGAGGATGAACTCCTATCGTCGCCTGCTGTTGGAGGCGACGGGACCATATACGTGGGCTCTTGGGACAACCGGCTATATGCTGTGAATCCCGATGGCACCCTCAAATGGAGCTTCGAAACCGGCGATCACGTCGGGTCATCTCCCGCGATAGGAACCGATGGCACGGTGTACTTCGGTTCGGGAGATGGCAACCTCTATGCTCTGGACTCCGATGGCGATGAGAAGTGGCGCTTCGGCACCGGTGGTGCAGTGACTTCATCGCCTGCCATTGGAGACGATGGTGTCATCTATGTTGGCTCGGCTGACGGTAATCTCTACGCGTTGAACGATGGAGGCGGCGAGATATGGCGGTTCGCCGCGGATGGCAGGGTTGATTCGTCTCCGGCAATAGGCCCCGACGGCACGATCTACGTCGGCTGCTCCGAGGGCAACCTCTATGCCATCCATCCCGATGGCAGCGAGAGGTGGAGCTTTGCCGCCGGTGGAGAGGTCTTCTCGTCGCCGGCAATAGGATCCGATGGCACGATCTACTTCGGTTCCGCAGATTATCGCCTGTATGCCCTGCATCCCGACGGGAGCGAGAAGTGGAGTTTCGCCACTCAAGGCATTGTCCTCTCATCTCCGACGATCGCACCCGACGGCACGGCATATGTGGGGTCCTTTGATGGCAAGGTCTATGCTGTTGACTCCGCCGGCATCGAGAAGTGGAGCTTCGCGACCGGATACTGGGTGCAGTCCTCCCCGGCTATAGCAATCGACGGCATGCTCTACGTCGCGTCCTACGATAACACCCTCTATGCACTCGGGGAGATACCCACGCATCGGCTGAGCATCTCCAGCAGTCGAGGGGGCTCTGTGACAGAACCGGGTGAGGGGGAGTTCGCCTACAGCTCCGGTGCCATAGTGGACCTCGCTGTGGTGCCTTATGAGGGTTACCGTTTTGCTGGCTGGCGGGGTGATACAGGCACGATCGCGAACGCCGATCATGCATCGACCTCTATCACTGTGGGAGGAGACTACTCGATCACCGCCAGGTTCCAGAGGATCGGGGCGGTAGACTACTCGCTGGTCTTTGGGTTGATAGGTGGTGTAGCTGTGGCTGCTATTGTGATCTACCTCTTAGCCAGAAGAAGGGCTGGCTAGTTCTCGCTAGGCAGATGACTTCGTTATGCTGAAGGAAGTGAGAGCCGAGGCTTCTCGCCTCGGCTCTCAGCATCAGCCCGGCTAACAGCCTGAACTGAATGTGTTCGTCACAACGTAGCTCTACCCGGGGAACTCCCTTCGCCACGTTTCGGTCGCCTCAACGTCCTCAAGGCTGAGGTGCATGGGTTTGTATGTCCAGCTTGCGTAGAGAAGCACCTGATCGTAGCAGTGAGGACCGGGTGTCGGTGGAATTGCAAAGACCATGAAGCCACTCTGACCGGGCGGGATCACGCTTGTACCCAGAGGCAGTGCGCCCTCGCCAGAACGAAGCTCTGCGATGTGATTGTAAGTGCCGCGATTCATTCTGGGATGAAGCGCATCGCCAGGCAGTGCTCCCTGTGCATCATAGTTCTGCATCCGCACAGGAGTAAGCCAGTCGTCCATGTCTGAGCCATATGCGTCTGTCAGGTCATCAATGGCCTCCTCCAGCGCTTCCACGATCATCGCGTTCAATGCTGCTCCAGTCGGGTATCCCGGATAGAGGAGGCTCGCATCTTCCCGCAGTACACGGATCAAGAGGCTGGGGCTACCCTTGACGCGAGATATCAGGTCCGGCGGCAGAATGCCGGCAAAGACCTTGGGAACGATCGTGTCGTACCAGGCGTCGAAGATAGTCAGGCCCGGGTGGTCATAGGTGGGATTGGCATCGGCGGGCCAACTGGGCGCTGCAAAATCCAGATAGCTTGTGGGCATGGGGTTGGTTTCGGGATCCGCCCACGCCTGCAGATGCGCCCCGGCTGCCTCCAGTGTCGCGTCGCCGCTCGTGGCTGCAGCGGTTATCAAATTGCCGACGAAGCTCATCGCTGCGGTGTGGTGGTATCCTCCGACCTGGTTCAGCTGGTTGAGATGGGCTGTGGTCAGGTCTCCACCGGCTGCCATGAGTCCCATTGCACCCATCAGGACCTGCACACGATGGCCTTCGCCCCAGTGGAAGTCGCTCTCCGAAAAAGGCCAGTCGGCGATCGGCTTGTTGTTCCAGTTGGCCAGCCAGCCCTGGTCCGGGTTGATGGACCTGGGCATCTCCTCGGGCTCGGTAACGCGCACCCATTCCTGAGTGCCGTCACCCATTAGAGGCAGCCTGCGGTCGGCGGTTTCCGGCTTCACCGGGAAGCGGCCCGCGTGGAAGTAGCCTATGTTGCCATCAACGCCCGACCAGACGAAGTTGTGAGAAGGCCATATCATCTCCACCGCAGTCTCGAACTCGTCGATGCTGGTCGCCTCCTGGAAGAGCTG
>JAWOGR010000078.1:0-6686 GCA_046496625.1 Dehalococcoidia bacterium
GCCACCCTCAATGTATGCCCAGTTGAGGTACGAGCTCAGCCAGCTGCTGTAGACCGAGGCCATGGGCATTAACTGTGTTTTCCCTTCGACCGCAAGAATCTCTTCGTCGTTGAAGTGATGCACGGGTTCGTAGCGTGTGGCGCGGTTTGCCGGCACCATCGCCGGAACATTCGACACGGTTGATTCCATGATGTAGTCTCCTTCCGGCCTCTTCAATGAAACCCATGCGTGACCGCCGGGCTTGCCGTTATAGAGATTGCCCATAGTGCAGTAAACTTCATCACTCCCCAGCTCGTTTCTGAGAAGTGATGCAAGCAGGAAACTCTTGACAGCGCAGTTCCCGACCTTTGTTTGTATGGTCATGGAGGGATATGTCCAGAGATCGTTCTGCACGGACCACTTGCCGCTTATCCAGATCTTGCCCTTGACGAACTTGACGTACTTAACCTGGGTGGCGACCCACTTCCAGCAGGCGCCGGCCTTCTCTTCAACAGTGGTAAGGTTGCCGGCGATCTGCTTGTAGAGGGTTGATACATCTGAGGCTTTGGGGGTGATGAAGTCTGTGAGCCAGCGCCCTTCTCCGAAGAAGCCGGCTGCGATGGGCTGATCGTTTATCGGTAGCAATGCACCCATTACAACTCCGTGCTCTTATTCACCAGGTACAGGGCAGCGCCGACTGTAAAGACAGAGCTGATCAGAGTAGCTGCCAGCACATAGTTCGTGGGCACTTCCTGGAGGTCTGCGAATTTCCGTGCCACGATTATGCCGGCAACTCCGCCGGCGACGGCACTGCCGATTGCAAAGATCTGCTGCCCCACAGTCGGAGGCAGGGTGGTAGCCTGAATCCTCTGAGTCATTTCTTCACCACAAATACAATAATCCAAACAATCGCTACAGCCATAAAGCCATAAACGATCTCAACGGGAAGCTGCCCCAGCATCCACCCAAACAGACCCCCTAGTATTACTATCAGAATCGCCTTCATGGTAGTAACCTTTTTAAGCATTTCCATAGCGCTAACCCATCCGCTCTCGCGCTTTCCTGGCCATCCACTGTGAGCCCGCCTCGGTGCTGGAAAGGATGGACGGTCCCAGCAGCGTGCCCCCAATAAGCCCGAGCCCGAGCCAAAATAGCCAGCTCGGGACCGCGACGTCCTGGGTTATGGACTCGCTGATCTGGCCGCAGTAGGCGCATTTGACCTGTGCTCCGACGTAGCCGGGTTCGGGGATCGGGTAGTTGCATACAGGACACCTGATGTTGGCAGTGGTGATGCTGCTGGATATCCTCGAAGAGACCTGAGTGCGGCCTCTACTTGCGCGGTACTCTCCAGTCTCCGATGCCCGCATCGGTTGGCCGCAATCGGGGCACATTAGGGTGCTGCATCTGACACCGGTATCCGCTGTAACCCGGGATCCACAGCTGGGGCAGTAACAGTTGTGAGGACCATGCTCGTGTGGCATATTCACCTCCTTAATGCCAAACAGAGGCCCTGCGGCCCCTGTCCCGTTTCAAGTTAACCACGGTTAGAGAATCTTGTCAACAACTCTCGAGTCGCTCTTTGAGGCTCGCCATCTGTTTCTCCAGCCACTGATAGGCCGACGGAGAGTTCAAGAATAGGGAGGCAATACCCGGGTAATCTTTGGCGATTGCTTTGATAACAAGGTCGGCGGTGAGGAAGTCCATGTCCCCGATCATATCACGGGCTTTGTTGAAGTGCCCCCATTGGGCAGGGGTGAGGTTGTCCCAGAGGTCCCTGTCGTTGTGGATATCGGCCTTAATCCTGGCGACGTCGACATTCCATTCACGGAAGAGCTCGTTGATGATGCCCGCGGCTATGCCGGGAGCCCTGTCCAACAGGAACCCTTTGCCCAGAGCCTGGGCGTAGCTCTTTATCTGATCCGGATTAACCACGGCCCATCGGTGGGGGCATGAAGCCCGGTATATTGAGTCCGCCGGGCAGGCGCTGGGGAACTGGTTGCGGTGGCGGTGGAGCCGTGGGAATACCGACGAGGTAGAGGATGTCATTGAGGAATATAGGGAAGTTGACGTTGCCGGTAGGCGTGACATAGGACTCCTGGACTCCACTCTCTATCCCGCTGGGTGTCTTAATGTCGACCTTATTCTCACCCCCAAACCTTACCCAGTCGTGCTTCTCCGCCCATGAATGAAAGTCTGCTCTGGTTCTTGGCTCCATTACTCATCTCCTCCTTGGCGATCAATGATGAAGGGTGTGTTGCAGCTCACACACTTCGCGGTTTCTGTATCGGCGCCGAGGCTGACCTCGGCCTGGCAGGTGGGGCACGCCAGTGTCGCCTCGCTGCCGGCGCCCAGTTTCACCTGATAAGCCTGTTGCCTGGGGGCTTCCTGGGAGACATGTTGTGGTGACGGGTCTGCTCCTCCTCCTCTTTCCATAATGCCCCGTGCAAAAGCATTGCCGATGACCTCGGGTGCAGAAGCGAGCATCTGGTACTGCTTCTCCTTGAGGTCCAGCTCTTTCTGCTTGAACGCTGTTTCAACGTCGAGCTTCTTCAACTCGACTTCCCACTTGCGCCGGTCTTGCTCCATCCTCCACTGAAACTCCCTATCCTCCCGGGCGGCAGAGAGCTTCATCTGCTCGAGTTCAATGGAGATGCGCGGATCAGCGCCGGTCTGCTGTTGCTGTGGCTTCTCAAAGCCCAGCTTCTGCGCCAGTCGCTCGGCATACCCGAAGTATTCGTCGAGCTGCTCTTCCATTGGTTTCTGGGAAGACTTCAGCTCATTGAGCTTATCCATGAGCATCTGATCCCGCTGCGCCTGCAGTTGTTCCTTTAACTGGTCGGTTTGCTGCTGTAACTGCTGCGCTCTTTCCTCGGACTGCTGGCGCTCATTTACTATCCGCTCTCGCTCCTCCGCCAGCAACTTCTCAGACTGCTCCTGGGCACGCCGGCGCTCCTCCTCCATCTGCTGCTCGTGCTTTAGGCGTATCTCCTGCAAGGAAGGGGGGTTCTGGAGATTGTCGACCGTGCTTATGAAGTCGGCCCTGGCCTGAACAACCTTTGTCCTCTTCTCGTATTCTTTGGCTTCGTCTTCAGGCGTCGTCGTCGTCGTCTTCGAATCCCCCTTCATCACCCTCTCCGCCACCCTCTGACGGAAGGCCGCTCCCGTTATCGGCTGGTTCTCCTCCATCGGATATTACCTCCTTTATCGGCTCCTCATACACAAACGGCACTTGAGGAAACGATACCAGGTCCCTGAATAGCTGACAAAGGTCAACAATAAACTCCCCCATCGTGCCGGTATAGCCGAATTGCTGTTGCGATAGCTTGTATGTGTCATGAAGCAAATACCATCCGTGCTGTGAGATATACGTGTCCTCGGGGATTATTAGCAGTGATCCGATCGGTACAGCTTCAACAACACGGTCGCGCACCCTCGTTTCAGGAGTACGAGTCTCAACGACCTTTATGGTGGTTGCGACCGGATGAGCTGCCGGCGTCGGTGAGGACGAGGACTTCTGTGCCGATGGATTCTTCTTTACGCGGGGAAAGTCGCCTCTCTTGAGGGCAGCTGTAACCTTCGAGACTGTCGTGTTAGAATAGCCTTGTTCGATGAGTTCGGCAAAAGTCATCCCCTGGCTGTAGAGAGCCTCGATTTCTCTTTGCAGGGGGGTCCAGCGCAACCTCTTTGTCATATCCTCGCTTCCGACTTCCTACTTCCCGCTCCCGACTTTCTGATTATATGCTTTGATTCTAAAGCACCCCCTGGCCGCTGTCAAGACGGGTCTTGACGAAATGTCATAGTGCCAGTAGACTAAAGTGCATGGAAAAGGAAGTGGTGGCCACAATCCTTGCCCAGGGCGGCAAACTACTGTCACAGCTGCTAAAGATGCAAGCCACGCCTTCTGTCAGAGAGGACCTGCCCTTCCCCGAAATAGCGCCGGCCCCAGACCCTCCCCCCGAGGAATCTATTAAGCAGTCTATTAAGCAGCCCTCAGAAACCGCACCTTCTTCCGCTCCGATAACCACCGACGAAACCGTCCTCTATCAAAGACGGGAGATCTCCAAGGAGCTCATACTGCTCGAAGGGCACCTGCAGCAGGGATGCAAGATAAACGACCGCGCCTGTGACTGCTGTGAAAAGCACCCTCTGAAGATCGAGGGACTGGCACAGGAGACTGCCGGCATGACCGCCGACCCTGTCTACAGTGAACTGGCAGACTGGACACGGTCAATCGCCACTATCACGAGTGAAGAGGCCGCCGCCTCCGGGCAATACGATGAGGAATACCCGAAACTCGCTATGAAAGCACGAGAGTTTCGCAAGGCTATTATGCCTGACATGGAGGTGAAAGATGCCCGACTCCCCGAAGAGCCAACCGATCAAGGCTAAGTATTTCGCCGATACTTACAGGCAGGTCGCATCAACGACCGACCGCCAGATGGTCAACCTGGCCCGCGCCTTCCGTGACCGCGTCGCCCTTGTCAAAAGGGGCCGGCGATGAGTGACGCATACCTGCAGTCAATGCTGCTTCAGGGCCCTGTACCCACGATCACTCAATCCGTATACGAAAGCACATGGAAGCCGGCCGGCTGGAAGCTCATAATCATAGGTCCGACGTCGACCTGGCGTACCGAGTGGGGAGCATGGGAGTCCATCAGGGACATAGTCCAGAACTGCCTCGACGAGGTCGAAGGCTACAAGTATGGCTTTGATCATGATGGGCTTTGGATAGCCGACGATGGGAAGGGAGTAATGGTCGAGGACTTTCTGCTCGGTCCCCCGAAGCTCAAGCCCGACTACGCACGGGGCAAGTACGGCGAGGGCATGAAGATAGCTTCACTGGCGCTTCTTCGCTTAGGGCATCCTGTCCGAGTTCAGACCGTTGGCAAGGACCTGTGGATCTGCTTTGTGCAGCAACAAATCAACGGCCGCGTGGAGCAGCTGGCTGCCTTATGGAAGCCCGGCGGGTCAAGGACCGGCACGAGATTCCACATCATAGGCTACCATGATTCTGCATACCCCGAAAGGTTTGCCGTGAACCTGCCCCGCAGCTTAATACTGGCTGAAGTCCCCAGTTTAGTCTACCAGCCAAAGCAGCGCTATAACCAACTCCTGCGACCTGAAGGGATGGCCAGTGGAGGAACCTGGGGATCGGGACAGGTCAAAGGGCGCATCTATGCCCGAGATATCTGGCTCGAGGATATAGCCAGCCCCTTCTCCTATAACCTCTGGGGCTTTACACTGGCCCCCGACCGGCACGGCCCCAAAGAACCCTATTTTTTACATCAGGACATGGGCAGGCTCTGGAGCGGCGTAAACAAGGTACCGCTGTTGAAGATGCTGCTCAAATACATCACAGATCCCCTGTTGGGAGATTACACCTCCTACGAGACCATGCACCTCGACATGAATGCATTCATGGGCAGAGACCCGATGAGCAATAAACTTTACTCGCATCTGATGGTAGAGAATCAGAAGCAGTGGCAGGCGGCCTGGGATGAAGTTGTGGGCAAGCACACGGTGCTTCGCACGGATTTCCGATACGATGGGATGGTGCAACACCTCTCGTACAGGTCTCATGGGGCCACATACGGTGTTCGGGAAGGGTTGAAACTGGTCATCAAGACCGATGAGATGCTGGTGCATGAAATGTCCAAGCTGCTCGAAAAGGCCGAGCGGATCCCCGACAACAAGCTCACGCCGATACAGGTCGCCAACCTTAATCTGGCCAGGGTTATTGCCGAGGGATTCCGGGGCGTCGGGGACGTCAATGCCGCGATCATCCCTCCCGCCTCAGATGCCGTAGATAGGACCGCAGGGCTCTATGAGTTTGGCACGGCCTTAATCAAGATCAGCGGAGACATACTCGAAAGCGCCCAGAAGACCGTTGGAGTTATGATACATGAGCTCGGGCACCACGTTGCCTATAAGAATGCCGGCTACACACCCGACGTCATGCACCTGGCCTCCGACCTCACAGAAGGGCATGCGGACGCCATGGAACAGGTCGCGGGCAGGGTCTTTAGGTCGCTGGCAGACGGGGTATACGACGACCACCTGTCGGCTGATTATTTCAAGTGGTAGGAGATCATGAAAACACGAATCAGAGACATAGGGAAGCTCAACTACCTCGTAGACCGCAAGACCACCGACCCCAACTGGGAGGGATACGGCAATCAGACCCATACCGACGCCCGGAAGGCCGTCTACAAGGAGATCCTCGAAGGATTCCGCAGCCTCGAGGAAGCCGCAGAGTATATCAGGGGGCAGCCGGAAGACAATGTCATCTTTACCGCTCGTGGAGACGAGATCCTCTTCTCCATGATAAATGTGGTGATTGACCACATCAAGAAGAATAAGTGGTATTCGCCGTGGGGAAAGACTGCTTTTACGGATTCCGTAAAATCAGTGCCCATGGCCTCAAAGAAGCCGAGGACGGTCTTCTACGTCACATTCTGGAAGCCGAAAAGCGACCCTGAGATATCCCAGCCGTATCATTGGAGTGGGCCCGAAGAGCAGGGGGCATACGCCTCTCTCGACGCTGCTTTGCGAGCCGTTACAGAGGCGGAGAACTATGATCCTCAAGCCTTCGACTTTCATGTTTACAGCCGCCAGGAACGGTACGAGCCTGATGAGGAGTGGCCTGACCTCTACGGATACTGGGAAATGATCGACGGCACAGAGAAGAGTTATGACAGGCAAGGTAA
>JAWOGR010000057.1:0-2640 GCA_046496625.1 Dehalococcoidia bacterium
TATGCGTGCGTTCTCTGAAGCCAGGCGGATGTCCATGGGCAGCGTCATTGTGATACCGAATCCTACCGCCGCTCCGTTGATGGCGGCAATCACCGGCTTCTTCATGTCGTAGATGGTCAATGTCGTGACGCCGCCTCTGTCCCTGTGTGTCTCCAGGGTCTCGTCAAGTCCTCTGGCCCTGTGGTCAAAGGCGTCGCTGGCCAGCGACAGATCGGCGCCGGCACAGAAGGCACTGCCGGCTCCGGTCACTATCACAACCCTCACGTCGTCATCCGCGTCTGCGTTGTTGAGCGCGTCCCTGAGCTCACCGTCCATGACCAGCGTGTAGGCATTCATCTGGTCTGGCCTGCTGAGCTTGATGGTCGCGATTGCCTCAGAAACATCGTACTCTATCTCCGTGTATGCCATGATTCCTCCTGCATGCAGAATGCGTTGAGTGAGCCGATAGCCGGCCAACAACGCTTCGCCGGTTATCGCGGACGTAGTATAACAGCGTTCGACGCCGCCCTGCCAATGCCATTACAGTCGCGATTGTTGACTTGGCCATGGCTTGTTGGTAACATCATAAGTTGAGCCGTGCTAGGCGGGGAGCTAGCGGTGCCCTGTACCCGAAATCCGCTATAGCGGGGCTGAATTCTTGCTTGAGGTTCTCGGTCGGGTAGTTTTGTTTCTGCGGAGCGGTGTTGATGGTTGGGTTCCATGCAACTGGGGGCTACGAACCCCGTCAGGTCCGGAAGGAAGCAGCGGTAAGTGGTATTTCCGGTGTGCCATGGAGTTGCCTGGCCGGAGCTAGCTGGCAGAAGCAGCTGCTCGATTTGAGGGTCGAGAGCAGGTGCACGGCTTACCGAAGTTCATGAGGGTGTTAGTATGAGTATAAAGAAGGTGTGTGTTATCGGCTCGGGAACCATGGGTGGTGGAATAGCCCAGGTATCGGCTCATGCAGGTTATGAGACGACCATGGTTGACACGAAGCAGGAGTTTGTCGACAGGGGCATGAAGATGATCCGGACGAGCCTGGCCAGGTTCGTGGAGAAAGAGAAGATGACCCGGGAGGACATGGATGCCTCACTGGCACGGCTGCGAACCTCGGTCGACATCAAAGAGGCTGCCAGGGGTGTCGACTTCGCCATAGAGGCGGTGTTCGAGAGGGCCGAGGTCAAGCGCCCCATATTCGAGCAGCTTGACGAGAACTGTCCTGCTGAGACCATTCTTGCCTCCAATACGTCGGGGATACCGATTAGCCTGCTCGCATCTGCCACGAGGCGGCCGGACAGGGTCATCGGCACACACTTCATGAACCCCGTACCCCTGATGAAGGGGGTCGAGATAGTGAGGTCCCTGCTTACATCGGATGAGACTTTGAAGGTAAGCGTCGATTTCGTGCAGTCTCTTGGTAAGGAGACCGTCGTAGTCAAGGATGCTCCCGGGTTTGTCACCAACCGAATAGTCACCCTGGTCATGAACGAGGCGGCCAGGCTTCTGGAGGAGAACCTGGCGAGTGTGGAGGACATAGACAAGATAGAGAGGCTATCGCACAACTGGCCCATGGGGCCGTTTGAACTGGCCGACCTGGTGGGTATAGATGTCGTTGTCGATCTGCTGGAGGGGATATATCAGCAGACCGGATGGGAGAGATACAAGCCGGCCCCGTTGCTGAAGAGGATGGTTGAGATCGGGTACACGGGTAGAAAAGCGGGAAAGGGTTTCTACCAGTTGTTCGGCCGGGAGAAGTAGATTCTCCCTGTAGAACGACCCGGCTTTCACATCTGTGGAGGACAAGGTTCGGGATTGGTCACAACGTTCGCCCGTGAACGGTTTCGCTTCGCGGGAAGGCAGCGTATCATAACTTGGTGCACTCTCAAAGGCAGCCCGTGCTTCGCCGATCGGAGTTCAGGCCGAGAAAGCGCCTGGGACAGCATTTCCTCAGAGACAGTTCGGTGCTGGAGCATATCGTGTCCGCCGCCGAGATCAGTCCGGCAGACACTGTCATTGAGGTCGGTCCCGGGCTCGGGATACTGACCGAGGCGCTGGCCGGGCAGGGAGCCAGGGTCATCGCTGTGGAACTGGATCCCCGATTGGTGGCTCCCCTGAAGAAACGACTGGCTCCCTATACCCGGGTAACTATCGTCCAGGCCGATATACTCAAGGTCTCCCCGGGGCAACTGCTGGAGGATCATCTGCCCGCAAGCGAGCGAACGTCGGACTACAAAGTCGTCGCCAATCTCCCCTACTACATCACATCACCGGCGCTGAGCCACTTTCTCGAGGCACAGCACAAGCCAGCACGGATGGTGGTTATGATACAGAAGGAAGTTGGAGAGACGATTGTGGCGAATCCCGGCAAGATGCGCCTGCTGAGCGTCAGGGCGCAGTTTCATAGCAGGCCCCCTGTCGTATGCTATGTGCCGACGGCCGCCTTTCATCCGGCTCCCAGGGTGGAATCGGTTGTCCTGCGTCTGGATGTCTACACTCAGCCCCCCATAGACGTCTCCGATGTCGATGGCTTCTTCGACGTGGTGATGCACGGGTTCAGCGCGCCCCGAAAACAGCTGCGGAACGCCATGGCACAGTCTCTAGATATGAGCACCGATGATGTGTCACTGCTGCTTGAGAAAGCCGGGATAGAGGGCAGACGGCGCG
>JAWOGR010000066.1:0-3164 GCA_046496625.1 Dehalococcoidia bacterium
ATGGTCCCCGTCACATTCGCCCTGGGTACGCCCAAGGATGCCGCTACCTCTCCCGGCGAACTCCTCACTTCTGAGTATAGCAGGAGCATTATGCGCAACTGCTCCCTGGTCAGCTTCAGATCAAGCCAGGGGTGAGGCTCGCGGGCTCGAACCGAGAGCATCAGGCCCTTCATCAAGCCAACTATCCGTTCGATGTTGTCATGCTTGTTCATCGTAATCGTCGCGATGACTATCAACGTCACATATATAATATAACTTACATTGACTAATGTACAGACTTACCGGGAAGTGTGGAGCGCAGTGCAACTTTTTTCGGCCTTCTGCGTTATACTTAAAGAGAGGAGGTGACTTATCATGAACAAGGAATCTCTGAGAACGAATCTGTCGCGAGGCCGCGTGCTGATCATAGGAATCGCCGCGATGTCTCTGGTGGGATACGCCCTCGTGTCGGGTCCGCTTGCCGGCGCATCCGACCCCGAAGCCTCAGAGCCCCTGGTGGAACTGGCGAAGGCAGACCTGGCCGATCGTACAGGCATAGACAAGGAGCAGATCACGGTGGTATCGGTTAGATCGGTGGACTGGCCGGACGCCAGTCTTGGCTGCCCTGAACCGGGGATGTTCTACGCCCAGGTGATCACCCCGGGCTACAGGATTGTGCTGTCACACGACGGAGATAGATACGAGTATCACACCAACCGGAGCAATCGTGTAGTGCTCTATCAACAGCAGTCACCGGCGGACTGATCCCGTGCTCCGCTCCACCGATCCTAACCATACAATGGCGGAAGTGCCGGATGAGACAACGTTAACTGACAACCTTCACCGAGGTTGTATGCTAGGCGGAATGCGGACAAGCCTACCGGCTCACATGCTCTGACACTGCTGGCAATAGTACACACTGCCGCCCATATATGGTTCCTTCCTGATCACCGTGCCACAGGACGGACAGGGTTTTCCCGCCGTCTTCCTGGATAGTATCGTCTGATAGCCCCCGGGGTTGCCGAACAGATCGAGTTCGGTGTCCCTGCCTCCCTGCTCTGCCATCCCGGCAATGGTAGCCTTCACAGATTCAAACAGGACTCCTCTGTCTTCAGCGAAAAGAGAGTTCACCTTCTTCCTGGGATGCATCCTCGCATTAAACAGAATATCCTGCAGTATGCCGTTGCCCAGCCCGGGTATCCTCTGCCCGGTGGCCAGCAGCGCCTTCAGGCTCAGCTTCTGCACCTCATCCCGGCCGATCATCCGATCGAAACAGGCACTGTCGAACTCCGGGGACAGAGGAGACGGCCTCTCGCCGGCCACCCTGTAATAGTGGTTGTCCAGATCGCCTTCGAGGAATGCTCCGAGTCCTCCATACATCTGGATCGCAGCGCTAAGGGCTGAACCATCGTCGAACTCAAGCATCAACTGATGCCTGACAGGACGCGGTTGGCCGGCTTCGTGGAATCTGATGCCCACACCCTCCCCCAGCAGAACCCGCGCGTTCTCGACCTCCACCTCCACCATGCTGCCCAGCGGAGCGGCTCTTCCTGCACTCCTGCCCACAAGCAGTCGGGGATACGTCGGAGGATCTCCATAGTACCAGGCCAGCTTGTGAGGAGTTTGTCCCGTCGTTACGGCGGCGATCTTCCTGCCGCAGACGGTATCGTTGAACTGGCGCGCAATGCTCACAGCCTCAGGCAGTTCTATCATAGCATCACCTCTCTCGATTGCCTGTTGAAACGGTCGGCCTCGACGTATGTTGCCGCAGACTATGGTACCACAAGGCGGGCGGCGGCAGCACCACAATGTACGCTGCACAACGACCGGGGTTACTCCCTGGCTGCGCGCCGTGCCGGGCAGACAGCCGCTCATTTCATCTATGGAGTCGGGCTGGTATATAATGCCGGATAGTGCATCTACGTATGATGTGAAGGATGGACACTCAGAGGACAACACCTGATGCCGCTCGTCCCGGACCGATAGCCTTCTTAGGCTCGGGGGAAACCTCGGCCAGCGGACGCAAAGTGTACGACTGGCTGTTCCGCAGGTTGTCGCAGCCAATCCGGGTGTCCGTGCTGGAAACCCCTGCCGGCTTCCAGCCAAACTCGGCCCTTGTAGCAGGCAAGGTCGGCGATTTCCTGCGCCGCCATCTGCAGAACCATCAGCCGACGGTTGATATAGTGCCGGCGCGGCGACGAAAGACGCCCTTCAGCACCGAGGACGAGAGCATCGTCTCTCCTGTCGTGAAGGCGAACATGATCTTCCTGGGTCCCGGCAGTCCCACCTACGCCGTCCGCCATCTGCACAACAGTCTGGCCTGGCACACCGTCCTCGCCTGTCACCGCCAGGGGGCAATCCTCGTGCTGGCGAGCAGCGCTGCGATCGCCGCCGGGGCCAGGGCGCTGCCTGTGTACGAGATATACAAGGTGGGTGAAGACCTGCACTGGCACGACGGACTGGACCTGCTGGGCCCGTACGGCCTGTCGGTGATCTTTGTTTCACACTGGAACAACACCGAGGGCGGCTCGGAACTGGACACCGGTCGCTGTTACATGGGGAGAGCACGCTTCGATCACCTCCTGAAGATGCTGCCACCCGACATCAGAGTCGTCGGCATCGACGAGCATACTGCACTGATACTGGACCCGGCCGGGGAAAGCTGCCGCGTTATGGGCAGAGGGTCAGTGACGCTGTTGAGCAGAGGACGAGAGGAGGTATTCGCCCCGGGGCAGACCTTTGCCATTACAGAGTTGGGCCCGTTCTCCAATACAGAGCCACAGAGCGGCATCCCTGCGGGAGTATGGGAGCGCGTCAGGAATGCCAGACACAGTGCCGCGGACGTACTGATTCCGCAGCCGCCTCAGGAAGTGTTGTCGCTGGTGGGGGAGAGGGAGAATGCTCGGGCGCGTGCCGACTGGGCTACATCCGATTCTCTGCGCGAGCAGATAGTCATGTCCGGCTGGACAGTCGAGGATACGCCCGACGGTCCCGAGCTGACCCGGTCCTGAGGCGACAGCAGGTCATCGGGTAGAAATATTCCTCCACGTTGGTTATAGTTGTCGCTCGGGACCAACATGGATTGCCCATCGGGGCGAGAAAGGAGGCCGGTTTGAAGGAGCTAACCATCAGTTCTGATGCGCCCGGGCAGAGGCTCTTCGCACTGGGCAATGAAGCCATAGCCA
>JAWOGR010000055.1:0-7163 GCA_046496625.1 Dehalococcoidia bacterium
CCGACCGGCAATTCTACAGGTCGATTGGCTTTGCGAAAGTCTACGACAGCGAATGCTGGGTGAAGTATTTCGATTGAGCCCGGCAGTTGTGCCTGCATTTTGAACCCTCATGCAGAGACTCGACAGACAGCAGTGTCCAGTGAATAGAGGCATAGGGAGGTTAGCATGCCGTACAAAGTAACTATAGTGGATCTGCCGGATGTGAAGCTGATGGTCAGCCGTGCCGACGAATTCCCGGGCGGCATCAAGGCAGCCTGGGACAGGCTTGAATCGAAGCTTCCCTCTCTCAAAGGTCGCAAGTTCTACGGGATGACGGTCTGCGAGGGCTCCGGGCTAGCATACTTCGCCGGCGTCGAGGTGGTGAGCGATCAGGAGGCGCCCTCTCTCGGCTTCCCCACCATGATGATAAAGGGAGGCCGGTACGCCAGAGCGAAGCTCCTCGATTGGTCCGATCATACGGACATGATCGGAGAGATATTCGGCGAACTCATGCGGGACTTCCCGATGGACCCGAATGGTCCGTCGGTTGAGTTTTACCGCAGCCAGTCCGAGTTGCACCTGCTGATACCGTTGGCATAATCCGGTGGATGAACCCGGGTGGGGTAACACGTCTAGCCGCTGAAGACTATCAGACGGGCGGTATGCACGCTGTGAATGATACCGGCAATGGGCCACGATCCTCCGAGTTGCGGTCATACTCAAGGACTGCACACTCATTACCATTGATGGTTCCATTATCCTGTTGAGGGCACATGCTCTATGATTGCTCTGCAACACAGTAGTGACCTGCGGCACATGGTTCGCCGCGCAGCTGCGCCAATAGTCTGGCCGGCAGCCGTGCGATAGAAGCGGGAAGCATGACATCAGAGAACACCCTGGACTACTCTCGCTACTTCTGGCAGGGGAAGAAGATAAGGCTACGCCCTATGCGCGCTGAAGATGCGGAGCAGACCTTCCTCAGTTCTCTTGACAGCCCTGCCAGGCAGTTCCTTCAGCTGGGCATTGAGCTACCTACATCCACCGAGCTGCAGAAGTCCTTTCTGGAGAAGTACGCGGGCTGCAAGGACACAGGTGGCGAGGTCATGTTCACCATTGAGACGCTGGAAGGCACCAACGTTGGCGGGATATCGTTGCACGGCAGAGACGAGAAAAACGGCGTGTTCAGCTTCGGGATTGTGCTGGGTCGGGAGCACCGGGGAGAGGGCTATGCGGAAGAAGCTCTGCGGATTCTGCTAAAGTACGGATTCCGGGAGCGACGATACCAGAAGTGCAACTCCGCCTGTGCCCATACAAACGATGCTTCGATAGCACTCCACAAGAAGGTCGGATTCGTGGAGGAAGGCCGACGCCGCAGGCAGTTCTTCTTTGGCGGCGAATATCACGACGAGGTGCTGTTCGGCATAACGCGTGAGGAGTTCGATAAATCCGTGGCCGAGAGCAAGTACTGCCCTTCGCACTAGAGATCGGAAGACGATGACAACGATGGATACCGCTCCCAGTGCTCGTCAAGTCACGGCTTTCACAATGCCTGTAGTCAGGACAGAGGCTGCTCTCATAGCAGCCTGCGAATCCAAAGCTTGGGATTCATCGGCCAGAACACTCTTCTCAGCTTCAAATATCAGGTGAATTGTGAGAGTAACTCCGGAGTATGAACCCGTTCAGAAGCTCTACCTGAGTTTTGTTCAGGCATTCTTCAACCAGCGATTTCGCTACGGAAGAGTGATTTGCAGCATCATCAAATCCGTTCAGCACCATGTTGACATAGAGGTTCTGGTTGCCCATACGGATCTATCCCATTTCCAGGACGAATGCACCAGATGCGGGTTGGCACCGGACAACGTCAGGCTGAATCACGATTGCCCGGGTCGGGGCATACTTGCAGAATATACCCCGATCTTCGCCAGAGATGATATGGGTAACGATATCGGACTGGTTTTCCGGAATCCATTCCTGGAGAACTCAGCTGAGCTGAAGCGATTCAGCGAGCGGTTGATTGCGAGCATTGGTTTTGAGGCTCTGGACATCGGCTTCGGCTTTTCCACCGCTCATCTTCTGGTGAACGAGGACCTAGTCCTGCTGTCGGATTGCCTTTTCCACGAGGAAGATAGAGATGTGAAGCTCAAGTTCTTCTCGGAGCATTTCCCGTCCCAGTCCTTCCACATGGTTCCGCCGTTGGCAGGAGATGTCACGAAGGATCTGGACATGTACCTGTGGCCTATAGCGCCCAAGGTATGGATTGTGTCAGAATATCCAACTCATACCCCACAGGCGGACTCCATTCAGCCAGCGCTTGGAGTGCTGGGAAGACACGGCCATACAGTTCATCGGGTGCCAGGCCTTGAACCAGCCGTCTGTGACGATGTGAACACTATACCCAACTATGCAAATGGTGTCATAATCAACCAGGCAGCTCTGGTTCCAGCCTATCAGCTCAAGGAAGACGAAGTTGTATCAGGCATATTGCGGGACTACGGATACGAAGTCTATCCGATTGATTGCTCGGAGGTAATTCTTTCGAATGCCGGCATACACTGCATATCGAGGACTGTCCCGAGCGGACTGCATGCGCAGAGAGACCGCAACCCATAACGGGCTCCTACAGCCGATTCAGTTTCGCCGCGCACGCGGTGCAGCCGGGCTTGACCGCCTGATCACGATCAGTTTAGGATAGAAGGGGGAAGCATGACATCAGAGAACACCCTGGACTACTCGCGCTACTTCTGGCAGGGAGAGAAGGTAAGGCTGCGTCCCCTGTGTGCAGAAGATGCACAGCAGAGCTTCATCGGTTCTCTTGACAGCCCGGCCAGGCAGTTCCTACAGCTGGGCATCGAACTGCCTACATCCGCGGAATTGCAGAAGGCATTCCTCGAGAAGTACGTGGGCTGCCAGGACACAGGTGGCGAGATCATGTTCGCAATCGAAACCCTGGAAGGCACCCATATAGGAGGGATATCGCTGCACGGCAGGGACGAGAAGAACGGCGTGTTCAGCTTCGGGATTGTTCTCGGTCGGGAGCATCGGGGAAAGGGCTATGCGGAAGAGGCTCTGCGGATTCTGCTGAAGTACGGATTCCGGGAGCGACGGTACCAGAAGTGCAACTCCGCCTGTGCCCATACGAATCATGCTTCGATCGCTCTGCACAAGAGGGCCGGATTCGTGGAGGAAGGCCGCCGACGGAGGCAGTTCTTCTTCAACGGCGAATACTGCGACGAGGTGCTGTTTGGCATGACACGGGAGGAGTTCGATAAATCCGTGGCCGAGAGCGAAACACACTCCTCACGATAGAACTGAGAAGGAGGGCACAACTATGGCTGCCATTTCCGACGCAGATCAGATCGCGGCTGAGATCCACAGCCGGGTGCAGTCTCTGCCCGTTCAGAACACACCGAGTGTTCGCAGCGTCCGACGCGAGTTCTCCCGATCGCTTCGCGGAGAGGACGGCCGCTTCGTCCTTGACGTCGCCAAGGTTCTTCGCTTTCAGTATGGCTACCGCGGCATTCCATGCGAGTTGATACTGGCCCATAAAGGAGCCTTCCACTTGCTCGATGAGCGAGAACTGGAGGAGTTGGGGCAGGGCATGGACAGCTGGTGGTCTGTGGACAGTTTCGCCTGCATGCTGTCGGGTCCAGCCTGGCGCTACGGGTTGATCAGCGACGACGTGATCCTCAAGTGGGCAGGCAGCCGGGATAAGTGGTGGCGCCGGGCCGCCCTGGTCAGCACAGTGGCCCTGAACATCAGATCGCATGGAGGAAGGGGAGACGTATCCCGCACACTCAAGATCTGCACTATGCTTGTGGACGACCACGAGGACATGGTCGAGAAGGCCCTATCGTGGGCCTTGCGTGCCCTGGTCGTACACGACCCCAGAGCAGTTGACGGCTTCATAGTCGAGCACGGGAACAGGCTAGGAGCGAGGGTGAAGCGCGAGGTTCGCAACAAGCTGAGAACCGGCCTGAAGTCCCCTAGAAGAAGGGCAACTTAGGCGGTCTGCGGGTTGTCGCACAACCCGTAAGCGCAGAACAGAGAATCAGATGCAGGACGAAGCCAGGGCAATAACCATAGAGGAGTACAACTCCGAGTGGCCGCACGCACCCATATCCATGTTCGTCGCGTCGGCTCGTTCTCAGAGCAACTCAATCTTCTGTTTCGGGACTACATGCGCCGCCATGCAGACGATGCTCGTGCTTACGCTGATCTTAAGCGCCAGCTCGCGCAGGAGTACAGAGAGGACCGCCCCGGCTACACCGAGGCCAAGGATGCCTTCATCTGGGACATCATACGAAAAGCGGATAGATGGGCTGCAGATACCGGGTGGCACCCGGGACCGTCCGATGCATAGGGCCCCTCAGCACGGGGCCCTCATGATCGCCCTCAACTGGCTGCTGACGGCGCCGCCAGGCGCATTAAGGAGAATGAATGAAAGAACCGATACGTAGAATCGAGCAGGTGGCCGGGGAGACGGAGTTCTCGGGTGTTGTCTCGATATTCAGAGGCGATTCGACAGTGTTCAGCAAGGCATTCGGCTATCTGGATGTGAAAAACGAGCTGGCTAACACGACCGACACCAGATTCGGAATAGCCTCGGGAACCAAGCTCTTCACCGCATTGGGAATCGGCGTGCTCATCGATCAGGGCCGCCTATCTCTTAACACGACTGTGGGTGAGATCGACCGGGAGTACAGGGGCTTTGTCGATGAGAGGGCTACGATTCTGCATCTGCTCACTCATACCTCGGGCATCTACGACTACTACGATGAGGAGGTCGAACAGGACTTCGATCAACCTCCTCCCGAGATTCCGTGGGCCTCACTGCAGACACCGGCGGACTACTACCCCTTATTCAAGGACAGAACGATGAAGTTCCGTCCCGGAGAACGATACTCCTACTCCAACGGCGGATATGTGTTTCTGGGAATTCTGATCGAGAGGCTGACGGGCAGACTCTACAGCGACTTCGTTCAGGAGCATGTCCTGGTGCCGGCCAACATGCAGCAGTCCGGTTTCTATGCCTTCGACGACCTGCCTCCGAATACCGCAAACGGCTACCTCGAGGACAGAAGAACAACGAACATCTACCGGCTTCCGCCGAGGGGCGGAGGAGATGGAGGGATGTATACAACTACCGGCGATGTCCGGTCACTCTGGGACAGTCTGTTCTCGGGTAGAATCCTTTGCCGGGAACTCACGGCAACCTATCTGAAGACGCACTATCGGCGCGATGACACACGCGGATACGGTTGCGGCTTGTACAAGCGTCTTGATGACAGCGTGTTCTGGATCGTGGGGAGCGATGCCGGGGTTGGTTTCGACTCCCACTACATTGTGGCCGACAAACTGACCATCAACATCCTCTCCAATATCACGAACGGGGAAGATGCTATGAGAGAGGTCATTCTGCAGCATCTGTGATGGATAGTGCCATCCGGCTGTCCGGGGCACGTGAAAAGAGGAGCCGCGCATAGTACAATATGCGGCGTATACATGACATCCGAGTTCGACAGACACGTCGAGAATGCTGTTAAGTGGGCCGGAGAGCGAGTGGGCCTCAAGGAATACAGATTCCGTTGCCTTGCTTTCGTAGAGGATGCTTACGAACAGAGCAATAGCATTGAGATCTTCGGAGGAAGCACGGCGAAGGAGTCCGCCGACGAATACAAGGCCGAGAAGCGTACCGGCCTTCCCGAGCCGGGTGCGTTTGTGTTCTACGATTCATCCGGGACTCTCGATGATGAGTACAAGAACTGGGGACACGTGGGTCTGCACGTGGGGGGAGGCGTTGTCATCCATGCCTGGAACAGGATAAGATCTGACGACTATCTGGAGATAGAAAGCCTGATGCCCGCGCCCGGTTGGACAAAGCTACAGTACATCGGATGGGCGCCGGTGGAAAGGATTCTCAGAGAGTGCAGGAAGAGATGAGGGCTACGTTTCGTGCCATGGTCACCGGCGACGGAGCTAACACCAGTATGAGTGGCAGGCGCCTAACAAGCTCAACTCCCGAGACTGGAGAAGCCCCGGTACTGACATGAAACGAGAAACTCGCTATCAAGGTGCCATCATCCTCGATGACCATATCCTGCTCATCAAACACCTTGAGCATGACACCGGTCGAACCTACTGGCTTCTTCCCGGTGGCGGTCGCGAGCCGGAGGAAACCGAAGAAGCCTGTGTCCAGAGGGAGATGCGCGAAGAGACCGGGCTTAACGTGTCAGTTGAGCGCCTGATTCTGGATGAGGACGACATTCCATTCGAGGTCTACTACAAGCGTCTCAAGACCTACCTGTGTAGGGTAGAGGGGGGAAGCGCTAAGCCTGGTTATGACCCGGAGATCGAGTCGGCGAAGCAGCACGAAATCGCAGAGGTGCGCTGGCTGTCACTTCGGGGTTGGGCACTGTGGGACGACTCAATAACAGACGACCCTATCATCTTCCCGCTACTGCAGCGGATTCGGACGGTTCTGGGCTATGTCCAGGATGTTGCCTGACCGATGGATCAGGAACTGGTGTCCAGGAAGACTGATCACATCTCAGGACAAGGCCCTGCAGCCCATGCTGGCTTCAGAAAGGTACACTCTGTGACAGGGCAGTGAGAGATAGCAGGGCCTGCCCATTAACAAGGGAGACAGCCAGATGAACGAGAGAACCAGGTTCGCAGTGTGCGGCATAGATTGCATGACCTGCAGTATCCACCTAAGGACTGAGGAGGAGCTGGAGTACCAGAAGAGCCGCAACAGGGACCCGGATAAGGTCCGCTGTGATGGCTGCAGGTCCGACAGGAACGCCTGCCATTGGGGAAGCGACTGCGTTCTGCTGAACTGCTGCCTCTATGAGAGAGGCCTGGGGTTCTGCGGCGAATGCTCCGACTTTCCGTGCGATAAGGTCACCGAATGGGCCGGCGAATGGGAGCATCACAGGACGGCGGTTGAGAAGATGAGGGAGATGAAAGCGCTGGGAAAGGAAACCTGGATCAGACAGACGCTGGCCGAAGCCGGTTGATATCCAGAGCGCTGTGTGTAAGACTACAGGTGAAGCTATGGGAGGGACCATAAACACAGTATCAATGAGACCAAAGCGCGGGAATCAGCGGCAGGCGGAGGACACAGTTGAGGAGCCTTCCTAGGGGTTCATGACCAACCTGTATGATGAACGGTACAGGCAACCCGG
>JAWOGR010000076.1:0-4230 GCA_046496625.1 Dehalococcoidia bacterium
GTGCTGGTGAAGGTGCGTGAGGTGCTCCGTGCGGGAGCCGAGGTGATCAAGATCTGCGCCACGGGGGGCGTAATGAGCCCCACCGATCAACCCGACTTCACACAGTTCTCACCTGAAGAGCTGGCCGTCATCGTGCGCGAGGCCGCCTACAGGGGAGGCATCAAGGTCATGGCCCACGCCCAGGGTAGCGAAGGAATCAAGAACGCCGTGCGCGCCGGCGTGCACTCAATCGAGCACGGGGTCTATCTGGACGATGAAGCGATCGAACTCATGCTCGAGCATGGCACGTTTCTGGTACCAACCATGATTGCGCCTATAGCGGTTTTGGAGACCGGGGAGGAGGGAGGAATGGCAGACCACGCCGTTCGCAAGGCGCGCCAGGTCGTAGAGGCGCAGGCCGAGAGCTTCCGACGGGCGCACAGCGCAGGCGTGAAGATCGCCATGGGCACCGATGCCGGCGTTCTGCCACACGGCACGAACCTGCGCGAACTGGGCCTCATGGTCGATGCAGGGATGACGCCTATGGAAGCGATCGTTGCCACAACCGGGACTGCGGC
The DNA here is from genome assembly GCA_046496625.1 of Dehalococcoidia bacterium. Taxonomy (GTDB): domain Bacteria; phylum Chloroflexota; class Dehalococcoidia; order GIF9; family AB-539-J10; genus RBG-13-51-36. The sequence continues at coordinate 558 of JAWOGR010000076.1, forward strand.
AGAATGTCTGGGCTGGCAGGACAGGATAGGAACGGTTGAGGCCGGCAAACTGGCCGATCTCGTCATCACGAAGACCGATCCGCTCCGGGACATACGCTCCCTAGAGAGTACGGACAATATCCTGCTCGTCGTCAAGGACGGACAGATCATCGTAGACCGCCGGAACCGGCCTTGACACGAACACACCTCTGAAGAACAAACACCCGAAGAAGGAGGATGTGATATGCACCCTGAATTCGTCAAGAAACCCGAGATGACTCTTGTCGGATTCGTCGGCTGTGGAGCTGACGTGAGCCAGCTGGATATATGCGGACTCTGGAAACGCTTCGATGCACACAGTAAGCACATCAAGAACCAGGTCGAAGACAGGTCCTATGAAATACACATCCAGGAAGAGACGGCTCCGCCCATGCACTTCTGCCTGGTGGGAGTGGAAGTCTCCAAGCTCGACGACCTTCGCTTAGAGCTGTTTGCCAAGGTGGTTCCTGCCTGTGAATATGCCGTGTTCACCCACCGGTTCAGAGACGGCGGCTTTGGCCATGCCTTCAAGGCAGTCTATAACTGGTTGGAGAACTCGGAGTACGCTCCCGCCTATCCGTTCGACATTCAGTGCTATGACTCGCGCTTCAAAGGCCCCGAAGACCCTGAGTCCATTCTCGAGATATGGGTGCCTGTGAAGCCCGGACAGCGATAAACAGATGACTCGCTACTGCACCGAGATGACATGAAAACCCCAAAAGACACTGTAAGGAACGGCTATGACAGGGTTTCGTTCGCCTATCGGGAGGATTATCCGGACAGAGCAAGTGAGAGCTACAAGCAGTACGAGACCTGGATAGCAGAACTCGCCGGCCATTTACCCCGGTCTTCCTCTGTTCTTGACCTTGGATGTGGGTGTGGAGTTCCGGCCGCGCGATTGCTCAGCAGGCGATTCAGAGTCACAGGTGTTGACATCTCGCCCATCCAGATACAACGAGCGAAGATGCTGGTACCCAAGGCGGATTTCATCCTCGGCGACATGTGTGAGGTGGAGTTCAAGCCTGCCGAGTTCGATGCAGTTGTCTGTCTATATGCCATCATCCATGTGCCCCTGGCGGAGCAACGTCAACTGCTGTCAAACCTGTCATGTTGGCTGAAACCGGGAGGCCTCCTTCTTCTGTCCGCTGGTTACCGTGAATGGACTGGCGAGGAATCTGATTGGCTAGGTGTAGACGGTGCAGATATGTACTGGAGTCATGCCGACCGGGACACCTATCTTCATTGGCTGGTGGAGGAAGGACTGGTGATATGTTGGGATCGTTTTGTTCCTGAAGGAGATGGAGGACACACATTGTTCCTTACTCGAAAGGCCCGAGGCGGCTAACGGGCGCATTCGAGCATACGACTATAGCGACTGAACCAATGTGGTTATGCGGAGTCGACCATCATATCTCTGCAGACCCTGGGTCGAGACCCTACCTGATCAACTTGAACTCCACCACATCGACCAGGCCAAGGTCGGTGAGCCTGAGTTCGGGGATCACGGGCAGCGCCAGGAACGAGAGAATGGCGAACGGCGCCGGCGGAACGTTGCCCAGGCCTGCAGCAGCCTTCTCCACCTTTTCGTGCTGCGACACCACTACCTCCAGCGACTCGGGCGAAAGCAGCCCGGCGATGGGCAATGGCAGAGATGCGATGATCGCGCCGTTGGCGCAGACCACCAGCCCACCCTGCAACCTCTCGATCTCTTCGATCGCCTTGAGGATATCTAGGTCGTCGGTGCCCACCGTGATTATGTTGTGGGAATCGTGTGCCACCGATGACGCCAGGGCTCCCTTCTTCAGTCCGAAGCCCCGGACCAATCCCACTCCGATATTGCCGGTGGCATTGTGCCTCTCGACAACAACCAGTTTGAGGATGTCTCTTTCGGCATCGGGCAGCATCAGCCCATCCTCGACTCTCATCGCCTCCAGCGCCTTCCTGGTTGTTATCTGTCCCGGGACTACCTGGATAACCGGGTGTTTCTTCTCGCCCTCATCGCCCTGCCTGGACCTCAACGAGAGTGATTCGACAGAGAGCGGCTTGATGTGCACGGTATCTGTCAGTTCTGGAGCAACACGGGGTACTGAGAACAACGGTTTGCCCCGCCTGGCCACCAGCTTGCCCTTGTGGAACACCATGTCTATCTCCAATCGAGGCAGGTCGGTGATAGTGATGAGGTCAGCCCTGTAACCCGGGGCAATGGCTCCCCTGTCATGCAGTCTGAAGTACTCGGCAGTGTTTATCGTCGTCATCTGAATCGCCCGGACAGGCTCCAGTCCTCGTTCGATGGCCTTCCGTACTACTGCGTCGATGTCGCCTTCACGAAGCAAATCGGAGCAACTGCGGTCATCTACAACGAAGAAGCACCTCCTGTAGGTGCTGTCGGTCACCAGGGGCAGAAGCGCATCGAGGTTCTTCTCCGAAGAACCCTCCCGGATCATCAGGTGCATACCTCGACGTAGCTTCTCCCTACCCTCTTCTGTAGTCGTCGCTTCATGCTCAGACCCGATGCCGGCGGACAGGTAGGCGTTCAGTTCCTTGCCGGTGAGTCCGGGAGCGTGCCCGTCGATAACCCTATTCTTCGAGGCACTTATCTTCTTCAGAACTGCCGGATCACCACCGATCACGCCCGGGAAGTTCATAACCTCTCCAAGTCCTATCACGTTATGATAGGCCAGCAGCTTCCTTATCTCCTCGAAACCGATACGAGCACCCGAGGTCTCCAGATGAGTGGCCGGCACGCACGAAGGAGCCATGAACACCATGTCCAGAGGCAGCCTCTGGGCCCAGTCCATGAAGAATCTCACGCCCTCGACTCCGCAGACATTGGCGATTTCGTGCAGATCGGTTACCGCTGCCAGAGTGCCTCTGGGAACCACGGCCTGCGCATATCTGGCCGGATGAAGCATAGAGCTTTCCACGTGTGTATGGCCGTTGATCAGCCCGGGAGCGACAAAGGCACCGTGCAGATCGATGATCTCTCTGGCCTTGTCATAACTGCCTATTCCGGCGATCCTGCCTCCATAGATGGCCACGTCAGCCTGCTCGATCTCTCTGGTGAAAGTGTTGATCACAAGGGCGCTTCTCAGGATCAAATCGGCAGGCATGTCCCCTCTGGCTACGGCGATCAGTCTACTCATAGTCACAGCTCAACTCTCCATGACACATATGTCGGGCAGATTGCGGAACCTCTCATCACAGTCCAGTCCGTAGCCTACAATGAACTTATCGGGCACAGTGAGACCAACGTAGTCAATGGCTACCGGAACCCTGCGCCGGGAGGGCTTGTCCGTCAGCGCACAGAGCCTCAACGAAGCGGGCTTCTGCTCTGTCAGGTACTCCAGTACGAAGGAAATGGTGATCCCCGTATCCACGATATCCTCGATCACCAGGACGTCCCTGCCGTTGACGGGCATGCTCAGGCTCTGCACAAGTCTGACGATGCCTGAACTCTCCTGACCGTCACCGTAGCTGCAGACCCTGATGAAGTCCAGTTCCAGGGGCACATCCAGGTGACGAATGAGGTCTGCCATAAAGATAAAGGACCCCTTAAGGACACCGACGAGCAAAGGATGTTTGCCCTGATAGTCGCTCTCAACCTCATGGGCCAGTCTGACGACGGTCTGCTCTATCTCCTCGCGAGTGACCAGAA
>JAWOGR010000096.1:0-6206 GCA_046496625.1 Dehalococcoidia bacterium
GTTATCTCCGCACTGGGACAGGTTCCCGAGACGGATTTCGTCAAAGAGTTAGGAGTTTCTCTCTCGAAGAGGGGCACGATCGAAGCCGATCATGAGACAGGGGTGACCAGTGTGGAAGGAGTGTTTGCCGGGGGTGATGTGGTTACCGGGCCTGCCTACGTCATTGATGCCATAGCTGCGGGCAAGAAGGCCGCCCGGTCGATCGACCAGTATTTGACCGGTCAACCTATTGAGGCCGAAGAACCGGCAAAGGAGCCGGAGAAGTTCACAAAGAAGGAGCTTGAGGACCGCAAGAAGCGTTTTCCTGCCGGGAAAAGGGTGAAGATGAGAGAGGAGTCTGACAAGAATAGGGTCGAGGACTTCCGTGAAGTGGCGATGGGGTACTCGCTTGAGGAAGGAAGAGAGGAGTCTTCACGCTGTCTTGCCGGGCAGATCGAAGGGTGTATTGAGTGCCGCGAGTGTGCAAGGCGATGCGAGCCCGATGCCATCGTCTACACCATGAAGGATGAGACGGTGGAGCTTGATGTAAGCGCGATAATCGTGGCCTCGGGACTCGGTCTATACGACATTACCCCGTTGACGGAATACGGTTACGGGAAGATAAAGAACGTGATCACGGCCATGGAATTCGAGAGACTGACTGCCGCATCCGGACCGACCATGGGAGAACTAAGGCGGGCTTCGGATGGCAGGATACCTGAGAATATCGCCTTCATCCAGTGTGTCGGCTCTCGCGATATCAGGAACAAGGCCTATTGTTCCAGCGTGTGCTGCATGCACGCTACAAAGGAAGCTATGCTGGCCTACGAGCATCACCCGGGGACGAAGTCGACCATATTCTACATGGATATGAGGGCCGTAGGTAAGAGATTCCAGGAGTATATCACGAGGGCGAAGAACGACTACAACGTTGACTATGTTAGGGGGAGGCCGGGCAGAATCGAGGTCAACCCTGAGAACGATAACCCGATCATCTGGTATGAGGAGACCACCACCGGAGAGGTGAAGAAGTTCGAGGCAGAGCTGGTGGTACTTGCCCAGGCCATGGTTCCTCAGATCACCGCAGATCTGGCGAATGCACTGGGAATAGAGCTGGACGAGGAGGGTTTTGTGAAGACCGAGGACAAGCTGCTGCAGCCTCTGGACACCACAAGGCCCGGTATCTTCGCCTGCGGCTATGTGCATAGTCCGCGTGATATCCCCGATTCTGTGACCCAGGCCTCGGGGGCGGCAGGCCGGGCAGCCGAAGAGATCGCTTCGCTTAGCTCGCAAGGAGGCAAGTAGAGTGGATGAACCTCGTGTTGGTGTTTTTATCTGCCATTGCGGCATTAACATCGGGGCATATGTGAAGGTCCCCGACCTTGTCGAGTATGTGAAGGAGTTGCCGAATGTGGTGCATGCCGAGCGCAACCTGTTCACCTGCTCCGAGGAAGGGGTTTCGGCGATAAAGAAGGCGATCAAGGATCACAACCTGAACCGTGTAGTTGTGGCCTCCTGTACGCCGAGGACTCACGAGCAACTCTTCCGTGCTGCCTGCGAGGAGGCGGGTCTGAACAAGTATCTCTTCGAGTTCGTCAACATAAGAGACCAGTGCTCCTGGGTGCATATGAACGAGCATGAGAAGGGTACGGAGAAGGCCAGAGACCTGATACGAATGGGAATAGCCAAGGCCAGGCTTCTGGAGCCGCTGCAGGAGATCGAGATGGAGGTGGCCCCTTCAGCGCTGGTCATCGGAGGCGGCGTTGTAGGAATGGAGGCAGCCCTCAACCTGGCCAAGCAGGATTTCGATGTTTATCTGGTTGAGAAGGAAAAAGAACTGGGAGGGATTCTGCGCAGCATCAACAAGCTTTTCCAGAATCATCAAGAAGCAGCCGAGCTGGTCAAGACGCTTACCGAGCAGGTCAAGAATCATCCCAGGATTCACACCCATCTCTCATCTAAGGTCAAAGAGGTAACCGGGTTCATAGGCAACTTCGATGTCACTGTCGAGGGCAAGGAGAGCGAGGACAAGTTCAAAGTGGGCACCATCATAGTGGCCATCGGGGCTGAGCCTCTGAAACCGACAGGTCAGTATGGGTACGGCGAACTGAGCAACGTAGTCACTCAGCTGGAGCTTGAGGAGATGTTGAAGAAAGGCGAGTCGCCGGGTGAGAACATAGTTATGGTGAACTGCGTCGGGGCCCGGGTGCCCGAGAGAACTTACTGCAGCAGGATATGCTGTATGACGGCGATCAAGAATGCGACCCTGATCAAGGAGGCAAACCCGAAGGCGAAGGTGTGGATACTCCATCGAGACCTGATGACCTATGGTGTGGAGTTCGAGAGGTACTACCGAAAGGCCATGGAACTCGGCATCAGGTTCGTGCGATACAGCTTAGAGAGACCTCCCGAGGTGATTGGCGATGGGAAGGTCGAACGGATAAGGGTGTATCATGAGTTATGGAGGAAGGTAATAGAACTCCCCTGCGATAGGCTGGTTCTGACCACTCCGCTTGTCCCGAGCGAGGACAGCCAGAACATCTCCAAGATGATCAAGGTGTCTCTGGACGAGTTCGGCTTTCTCCTGGAGGCACATCTGAAGCTGCGTCCTGTGGAGTTTGCCATGGATGGTGTCTATATCTGTGGATCAGCGCGCTGGCCTACAGACGTGACCGAGGGGGTAGCGCAAGCTTATGCGGCTGCTGCCAAAGCCGCAGGTCCACTGAGACTGGGCTATGTGAAGGCCGAGGCGATAAACGCTTGGGTCAACGAAGCCGATTGTGAAGGTTGCGGTCTCTGCGAGTTACTGTGTCCGTTTCAAGCTATCGAGTTGCAGGACAAGAAAGGCAGAACGGTGGCTCACGTCAATGAAGCAGTCTGCAAGGGCTGCGGCACCTGCTGTGCGGCCTGCCGCTCAGGGGCGATTAACATGCATCACTTCACCGATCAGCAGATCATGGCGCAGGTTGAGGCACTGTTTGGTTAAGTGAAGAATCAAGGCCGATACCTATGGACAGGTCTCCGAGACGGGTAGTTTCTGCGTCGCACCCGGTGTCTCTGCCGCCAGATGGTCACTGCTCCATAACCGATCGTACTGCCCGTAGTGATGCGCCATTCCTGGTCAGGGCTAATCCGGAGGTACAACCGGCCGGGTCGATTGTCACACCGGTACGGAAGCATCCTCCAGCGGGTGAGGACCCTGTGCGAAGCCGCGCGGGGGTCAGCAGCTAGAAGATGAACGCTCATATGGAAGACGAGAAGAGGATCGGCGTGTACATCTGCCACTGCGGGCATAACATTGCCGCCACGGTTGATGTGGAAGAACTGGCGCGGTATGCCGCCACCTTGCCTCATGTAGTGGTTTCCCGTGACTACCGGTACCTGTGCTCGGATCCCGGGCAGGAACTGATCAAGAACGACATCAAGGAGAATGGGCTCGACAGGGTGGTCGTCGCGTCCTGTTCTCCGCGGATGCATGAGCTCACCTTCCGCAAGGCTTGCCAGTCGGCGGGGATTAACCCGTATCTGTATGAGCATGCCAATATCAGGGAGCATTGCTCCTGGGTGCATGCTGATAGGGGTCAGGCAACTGACAAGGCCAAGGATCTTGTTCGTGCCGCGGTTCAGCGTATCTACTATCATGAGCCTCTGGAGGTGAGAGAGGTGCCCGTCAATCCCAACACTCTGGTTGTCGGAGCCGGCATTGCGGGCATTGAGGCAGCCCTCAAGATAGCCAATGGAGGTCATAAGGTGTACCTGGTGGAAAGAGATCCGTCGGTCGGTGGACATATGATCCAACTGGACACCACATTCCCGACGCTGGATTGCTCCGAGTGCATCATGACTCCGAAGATGAGTGAAGTGGGACATCACCCGAATATCGAGCTTCTGGCCTACAGCGAAGTCGAGGAGGTAGCGGGCTCCGTGGGCAACTTCAAAGTCAGGGTGAGGAAGAAGGCAAGGTATGTGGATGAGGAGAAGTGCATCGGCTGCGGCATCTGTGAGCAGAAGTGCCCCTGGAAGGTACCAAGTGAGTACGAAGTGGGACTGACGAAACGGCCGGCCATCTACATTCCTTTTGCCCAGGCTATTCCTAATGTGGCGACGATAGATAAAGACAGCTGCGTCTATATCAAGTCGGATGGAAAGAAGTGCGGCGCCTGTATCAAGTTCTGTGATGCCGGAGCCATAGACTTCGAGCAGAAAGACCAGATCGTTGAGCTGGAGGTAGGGGCTATCATCCTGGCTACCGGATACGATCTCTTCGATCCGACTCAGATACCTCAGTATGGCTATGGAAGATATGACAACGTCATAACCGCTCTTGAGTTTGAGAGGATTACCTGCGCCTCGGGGCCAACTTCTGGAAGGATCCAGCTTAAGGATGGGAGAACACCGGAGAGCGCGGCCATCATCCATTGCGTCGGGAGCCGTGATAAGAACTACTGCGAGTATTGCTCCAGGATCTGCTGCATGTACGCACTTAAGCACGCGCATCATCTGAAAGAGAAGATAGGTGCGGACGTGTACGGGATGTACATCGACATGCGCTGCACGGGAGATGGTTACGAGGAGTTCTACAAGCGGGTTTCAGAGGAAGGCGTTATCCTCATAAAGGGCAAGGTAGCCAGCGTGACCGACAGGGCTGTCACCGAGGAAGAGAAGGGCAAACTGATAGTGATAGCTGAGGACACCCTGGTTGGGAAGATGATGCGGATACCGGTGGATATGGTCATACTGTGTCCGGCTATGATACCCAATGCCGATGCCAGCGAAGTAGCAAGGAGGTTCTCGATTACCCAGAAGGCAACCGGCTTCTTTCTGGAGCGGCATGCCAAGCTCGAGCCTCAAGCTACAGCAGTAGACGGGATATTTGTTGCCGGTTGCTGCCAGTTTCCCAAGGACATTCCCGATACAGTGTCCCACGGCAGGGCCGCGGCCGCTGCTGCGCTGGAGTTGATAGACAAGGGCAGCGTCGTGACTGAGGCCGCGACATCCTGTGTCGATGAAACGCTGTGTCACGGCTGCGGGATATGCGAGGAGATATGCGAGTTCCAGGCGCCCAGGGTGGTGATCAAGGATGGGAAGAGGGTATCGACGGTGAACGAGGCGTTGTGCAAAGGCTGTGGCGTATGTGCCGTTGCCTGTCCGAGCGGGGCCATGTCCATCAAGCATTTCACCCGCGATGAGATATCCACCATGATCGAGGCGCTGACGGCGGTGGAGAATGGCTGAATTCGAACCGCGCATCATCGCCTTTGCCTGCAACTGGTGCACCTATGCTGCGGCCGATATCGCCGGCACCAGTCGCATCCAGTATCCTCCCAACGTGAGGATAATAAGGGTCATGTGCAGCGGCATGGTGGCTCCGGAGCATATCTCCCTTGCACTTGAGAACGGGGCTGATGGTGTTCTGGTGGCCGGTTGTCACCCGGGCGACTGTCATTACATTTCGGGGAACGTGAAGGCGGAGGAGAGGTTCCAGATGGTCAGCAAGGTAGCCGATATCCTCGGTATTGAGAAGGAGAGGATCAGATTGAGGTGGATAGCTACCTCTGAGGGGCCGATATTCGCACAGACTATCGAGGAGATGGTTCGCGAGCTCAAGAAACTGGGGCCATCGCCATTTCGGGGCACTCGACGGCATGCGGGAGAAGAACCTGGCAAGTCTATGCACGATGTTCTCCAGGAGACCAAGGCATACTACTGCCTGGAGTGCACAAAGTGCACCAGCATATGTCCTGTGGCCAGGTACGATCCGTCGTACTCTCCACGAGCCGTCATTGAGAATGCTGCCCTGGGGTTGATAAGCGAGAACACCGATGATAAGAAGCTCTTCTCTTGCCTGAGTTGTTATGCATGCTCTCTAAGGTGTCCCAGCGACGTTGATTACCCCGCTTTCATGCAGAGGATGAGAGCGATGGCTTTCGATAGTGGTGAGCACGGCTGTCCGGCCCATGGTGGCCTGTTGCACTCGCTTTCCCGACTGATGGCCAGGTCGCCCTATAAGCAGAACAGGCTGGGATGGCTTACTGCAAAGCACAAGATATCGGAGCGTAGCGATACGCTGTTCTTCGTCGGTTGCGCGCCCTATTTTGAGCCCATCTTCGGGTATCTGGGAGTGAGTGCACTGGATGTTACGGAGGCGAGTCTCAAGATACTGAATGCCGCAGGGGTTGAGCCCATGTTGCTTCAGGATGAGAAGTGCTGCGGACACGATGCTTTGT
>JAWOGR010000015.1:0-6543 GCA_046496625.1 Dehalococcoidia bacterium
TCTTCCCGCTGCCCCGGGTCTTCAGGTTCTTCTTGATGTCTGCCATTCTGTTTTCCTTCTTCTTTCGTCGAACTCAAGCTGTGTATTAACTATCTTAATGTATTATAAACTGCCACATTAACTTTGTCAATACCCTGGAGGCCTATCTTTGAGAAAATTTCAGGAAAATACCAATAAAGTGAAACAACGAACGGGCGACAGCTGAACTGGAGGCAGAAGAACGGCAACCCCCGGCAACACAGCCCTGGACTTCAGAGATGCTATGGAGAATCAGGATAGCTGCCCGGGAGATGACGTGACAAGCGAAACTGAGACCCGAATTCTGCGGGCTCGAACGGCCCGACCGTTGTTAGACCTTCCCGGGACGGCTAAGGTCTGTGATATGGTAGCTGAGATTCTCTTCTTCCAGTCTCTGCACCAGGACCAACACCTTGTCTCCGCTGCAGACGACAAGGAACGGCAGCCCGCAGTAGGCCGCTTCCACCGCCGCCTCCCTGACACCGTGAAGGTAGTCCGGCTTCACACCTGTGTGCTCCATCGCGACTATAGCCTCCGTACCCATCACCCCCACCAGTCTCGCCTCCTTCACCGCCCTTCCCAGCCGGGTCAGATCGGTGTTTCCGGAACCCCCGTCCTCGATGACGGGCACCTTGCCGATCGTGACCGTGGCCGTCTCCAACTCGATTATCCCTTCAACGTCACGAATTCCGACGTCCTGCCCCTTCTTTGCCCCGGTCACGACTGTACCTGTGGCTCCTCGCTCAGCGATGTTGCCGGAGGCGTAGAGCAGGCCGTCCTTCATGTACAGGGACGCCCGCTGGCCCACCGCCAGGTCGCTATCGGCTATGGCCGTCGAAGTCGATATGTCGGCCACTACCTTGCTCACGAACCACGCGTAACTGTGTAACTGCCTGGACATCTGCAGGATCCAGTCCACACCCTCCCTCGTTACCGTATATCTGGAGCGCCCGTGCGAACTCAGCCAGCCGTCCCTTATCAACTCCCTCACGTACTCCGATACCGCCTGGGAGGTGATGCCCAGTCTCGGAGCGATGTCCTTCTGCTGTACGTTGGGCTGATTCGCTGCGATCTCGAGCATTATCTGGAACTTGGTGGCCAGGTTCTTGCTCTTCAGTATCTGCGCCATGTCAGTTGCATTATACCACCTGACAAACAGGCTGTGGCTAACCACATGAGTACTTGCATTCCTCTCTCCTCAACACACACCTGCTGCACAAAGGTCTCCGGGCGCGGCAAATCTCCCTGCCGTGCTCTATCATATGGACGTGAAACCGGTACACCTTTGAAGAAGGCACCTGCTCCTCAAGCAGGGCATGCGCCCTGTCCATTGATGCCCGGGAATCGATAAGCCCCAGCCGCCTGGATACACGTAAGATGTGGGTATCCACCGGCAGAGACGGCTTTCCCAATGAGAACAGCAGAACACACCTGGCCGTCTTGTAGCCCACTCCCGGCAGACTCATCAGGTAGCTCTCGGCTTCGGCGGCAGTCATTGACCCCAGCGACTCCAGGCTTATCCGCCCCTGCTCTTCTTCGATCCGCTCCAGTATCTGCTTGATCCTGGCCGCCTTGATGCGGAAGAGGCCGCCCGACCGAATGGCACGGGCGATGGACTCGACGGGAGCGGAAGCCACATCTTCCCAGCCTTCGAAGCCGGCCTTCAGAGAAGCAAATGCCCTGTCCGAGTTGGTGTCCGAGGTGTTCTGAGAGAGTATGGTGCGTATCAGGACATCGACAGGTTCACCCTGCGGCTGCCACCGCGGGGTGCCGTACTCCTGCTCCAGAAGATCGATAACTCGTTCTATAGACACTGGCTCAAGTAGCCCACGGGGCCATCACATCCTGTCGGGAGCCGTCATGCCCATGAGGCCGAGCACCCTGGCAAGGACGATCTGCGTCGCCTTGACCAGCTTGAGCCGGGCCGCGGTCATAGCCCGGTCCTCAGAGACAACCCGGCACTGCTTGTAGAAGCTGTGGAACACTGTGGCCAGGTCCTGAGCGTAGTAAGGCAGGTGGTGCGGCTCGAGGCTGACCGCCACCCGCTCCACGATTTCCGGGAGAAGCACCAGGCGCCGGATCAGGGTCAACTCCGGCTCTGTGCAGAGCAGCGATACATCGCCTTCGGCATAGTCTATCCCCCGCTCTTCGGCCAGCCTGATGATGCTCGCGATGCGGGCGTGAGCGTACTGAACATAATAGACGGGATTGTCCGCCGACTGCCGCTTGGCCAGTTCTACGTCGAAATCCATCTGGCTGTCGGCCGAGCGTGAGAGGAAGAAGAACCGGCACGGGTCCGGGCCCACCTCATCCACCAGCTCGCGCAGGGTGATTATGTCACCGCTTCGCTTCGATACCTTGACTATCTCTTCCCCCCACCGCAGGGTTACCAGCTGGTGGATTATTATCCTGAGCCGTTCGGGGTCGAGTCCCAGGGCTTTGAGCATAGCTCTCATCCCCCCTACATGCCCCTGGTGGTCTGCTCCCCAGATGTCGACCACCCGGTCGAATCGGCGCACCAGGAACTTATCGTAGTGGTAGGCAATGTCGGAGGCCAGATACGTGGGAGCACCGTTGCTGCGCACCAGAACGTCGTCTTTGTCTTCGCCCAATAGGCTTGATGTAAGCCAGATCGCGTTCTCCCTCTCCGTGACGTAGCCTCCCCTCTTCAGCATGTCCATGGCCTTGTCGTACTGCCCGCCCTCATAGAGGCTCTTCTCGGAGAACCAGACGTCAAAGGCGACGTTTACCAGGGCAAAGTCCTGCTTGATGCGCTCCACCATCCTGGCTGTCCCGATCTCTGCCAGCTCCGACACCGCTTCTGCCTCGGACAACAGCAGGAACTTTTCGCCCTCTTCCTGCACGATCTCCCCGGCAAGATCGACCATGTAATGACCGCGGTAGCCATCCTCGGGCAGGGCAGCCTCCTTGCCAAGGCACTGAAGGTAACGGACATAGAGCGTGCGGCCGAAGTTCTCGATCTGGCTGCCCGTATCATTTACATAATACTCTCTCTCCACCGAGAAGCCGGAGGCAGCGAGCACGTTTGCCAGGGTACTGCCTAGGACCGCACCCCTACCACCTCCCACATGCAACGGCCCGGTCGGGTTGGCGCTGACGAATTCGATCTGCACCCGCTTGCCCCTTCCCAGGTCGATGTCACCGTATGATCCTCCGGCGTCCAGGACCGACTGCACATGCCCGCTCAGCCACCCGTCGCTCAGGGTCAGGTTGATGAAACCCGGAGGAGCGACGGCGACCCTGTCGATCTCCGCCGGCAGTGCCAGATGCCGGCAGATCTCCTCAGCTATGGCTACCGGCGACATCCTCATAGCACGCGCCAGCTTCAGCGGTAGACCCGTTGCGAAGTCCCCGTGTCCGGGATCCTGAGGGTGTTCCAGAACAACCTCGGGCAGGGGAACTGCCGGAAGCGCGCCCTCTCGCTGCGCCTTCAGTACAGTTTCCTCCAGGAGTTTGGCCAGTTCTTGTTTCAACATTGCTCGATCATCAGAAGACCCGCAGGCTCATGCCCTCTCGGGTCAATACAGCGATATCCCGCCGTCTACGGTCAGACACTCTCCGGTCACGAAGCTGGAGGCATCGGATGCCAGGTAGATCATCGCCCCCACCAGCTCGTCGGGGTCGGCGATGCGCCCCAGTGGAGTTCTCTTGATCATCTCGCCCTCGTACTCGGGAATGGCCAGGAAGCGGGAGTCGCCCAGACGTGTATGCACGTTTCCCGGAGCCAGAGTGTTGACACGGATGTTGTACTGCGCCCACTCCAGGGCCATGACCCTGGTTGCCATGATCACCCCGGCTTTGCTGATGGCATACACGCCGATCTGCGGTTCCGGCTTGAAGCCGTCCATCGAAGCTACGTTGATGATCCTGCCTCCGCCGTGCTCTTTCATCACCCTCGCCACAGCTCCGCTGAGGAAGAACAACCCCTTCAGGTTGAGGTTCATTATGCTGTCCCAAAGCTTCTCATCAACATCCTCGGCCGGACTCATCGCCGGAGACGTGCCCGCGTTGTTCACCAGGATGTCGATCCTGCCGAACTCGTCCCTGACTCTTGCCGCCACGCTGTCTATCTCCCCGATCCTCCCCAGGTGGCATTCCACCGGCAGTGCCCGCCTTCCCGTCTTCCTTATCTCCGCGGCCAGGCTTTCAAGGTCGGGAAGCTTGCGGCTGGCCACAGCTACGTCTGCTCCGGCTTCGGCGAATCCGAGGGCAGTGGCCTGCCCGATGCCCCTTGAGGCGCCGGTGATGAGGGCTACCTTGCCGTCAAGACGATATCTGTTCAGGTACTTCATGAGCCTGTCCCTTCTTGTGTCAGACCTAGTTCTCTTCAGGGCACTATTGTAGCCGAAAGAACCTTCCCTTTGCCATCGACGCCCTCTCCAACCGGACGGCCCTGCCCGTCCAGAGGTCTGAGTGTAAAGACTAGCTCCACTCCGCGCTGTCGGACCACACCCGGCTCAACTGCAGCCGCAGCAGCCGGTGTTCGGCCCTCTTCAACTTGGGATCGCTCTCAAACAGGCTTATGGCTTCCTGCCTCGCCAGCTGCAGGCTCTCCAGGTCGGACAGCCTGGCCAGCTTGAGGTCGGGCAGGCCGCTCTGGTGGGTGCCGAAGAACTCGCCCGGGCCCCGTATCTCCAGGTCCTTTTCCGCCAGGGCAAACCCGTCATGCACCTTCTCCATCAGCAGAAGACGCTCCCTTGATTCAGGCGAGAGCTTCTCGGGGATAAGCATGCAGTAGCCCTGCTCCCTGTCCCGCCCCACCCGTCCCCGGAACTGGTGAAGCTGCGACAGGCCGAAGCGTTCGGCGCCCTCCACCAGCATGACGGAAGCCCGGGGTACGTCGATGCCCACCTCCACCACCGACGTCGACACCAGAATATCGAAGTCCCCTGCCCTGAAATGTCGCATCACCTGCTCCTTGTCGCTGCCGTGCATCTGCCCGTGCAGCAGTCCCAGTTTCAGGTCCGGGAATACCTCCCGGGAGAGCCGCTCGTATTCGGTCGTGGCGGCCTTCGCCTCGAGTGTCTCCGATTCCTCGACGAGCGGGCAGATGATGAAGGCCTGTCGTCCATTCAGTACCTGCCGGTGCAGGAAGGTGTAGGCCTTCGCCCTGTCATGTGCCTCCACGCACTTCGTCTTCACCACCTGTCGACCCGGGGGCAACTCATCGATCGTCGAAAGGTCGAGGTCTCCATAGAGGGTGAGTGCCATGGTCCGGGGAATGGGCGTTGCCGTCATGACCAGCACGTGGGGGTTGAACCCCTTCTGGCGCAGGGCGGAGCGCTGCATGACTCCGAAGCGGTGCTGTTCGTCTATGACCGCCAGTCCCAGCTTGCTGAACTCCACCTCTTTCTGTATCAGGGCGTGCGTGCCGATAACGATGTCGACCTCGCCCCGCGCGATCCTGCGCTGCAGATCGGCCTTCTCGCCCCTGCCCAGGCTTCCGATGAGCAGAGCGACCGTTATCGGCCCCGGTAGAAACCCCGTGTACGTTCTGACGGCACCTTCTCCCGGCTCATCATGACGTTCCTCGCTGCTTATCTGCGCCAGGTACCCGCAGATATTGGTGAAATGCTGCTCCGCCAGTATCTCGGTGGGGGCCATGATCGCCCCCTGGTAGCCGTTGGCGGCAGCTATCAACACCGCCAGTGTCGCGATCACCGTCTTGCCGCTGCCCACCTCTCCCTGCAGTAGACGCGACATCGCCTTCGGCTGCGTGATGTCGCTCAGGACCTCCTTCAGTACGCGCTGCTGGGCCTGAGTCAACTCGAAGGGCAGACAACCCAAAAACCTGCTGACAACGTCCGGGTCCACATGCAGGGCATGTCCCGGCTGTCCCTCCTTCCAGTCCCTCTTCCTGGCCAGCACGCCCAGCTGAAGCAGCAATAGCTCATCGAAGGCCAGCCTCTCGCGCGCCCTGACGGCCGTCGCCCGGTCGTCCGGGAAATGGATCTGCGCTATCGCCTCGGGCAGGTCGAACAGTTCGCAGCGGGACTTGATGTCCGCAGGCAGGAAGTCATCCATCCGCCATGCATAATCATCGACCGCCTGCTTGGTCCACTTCCTCACCTGCCGCGGATACAGCCCCTGCGTCAGCGGGTAGATGGGAACCAGACGGCCGGTGTGAATGAGTTCCGTGTCCTTGAGCAACTCCCATTCGGGAGACTCGAAGACCTTGTTGCCCCTGAACAGGCCGACCGAGCCGGCGAGCACTATCCTGGCGTTGGTACGGAAGCTCTTCGCCAGGTAGGGCTGATTGAACCAGACCGCCCGGACGTTCCCTGTTTCGTCGCCGACGATCGCCTCCGTGCCACGCCGGCTGCCCAGGGTGACCACTTTGGCCTGCCAGATCGTGCCGATGGCCGTCTGCTCTTCACCTTCTACGAGTTCGCAGATTGGCTTCGTCTGGCTGTAATCGACGTAGCGCCTGGGGAAGAAACGGAGCAGGTCGTGCACGACCCTGACGTTGAGTTTGGCGAACTTGCCGGCCACGTTGGCGGTTAT
>JAWOGR010000073.1:0-3970 GCA_046496625.1 Dehalococcoidia bacterium
CCGATGGGCTTGGGCGAGCGGAATGCGTTCCTGATCTCCTCCCAGCATATCTGCACCATGATGGGATAGATCATGGCGAAGAGCAGTATGGCTATCGGTATGGAGATGCCCCGTACCTCGAGCCTGGCCAGGCTGTCCGAAAGCTCCGGGAACAGTCTCCCGAGGCCGATTCCTGTGGCAATGCACAGCGCCACCCACAGAGTCAGGTATTTTCCCCAGATACCCAGTTTTCGCTCTTTCTCGACCACTTGTCCTCCTTGTTCCTACTCGGCATTCACCTGAGACGAACTGTCTGCTCTCAATGCTTCTTCACAGGCTTTCTGTATGAGGAGAGAGATCACATAGCTCATCACTTTCATCTACTCCAGTAGTTTGCTCAGCGCCTGTCGATCGGCGACGAACTCCTCTCGTTCAAGGATGGGACATTCCTCGAGCCGACACTTGCCCTTTGCCAGCTCGATGGCGAAGGCAAGGCAGGTTCGCCTGCCGCACTCCCGGCAATTCGTCCTGGGCAGGAGATTGTGAAGCGCGAACCCCATGTTCAGCTTCGATCTGCCCGGCTGCGTGGGATCCTGCTGGGGCTGGCTCAGAACTGACTCGAGCTTGTGATATATCGCCGGTTCAGGGTATGCCCCGATGTCATAGAGTGTCCGGCCCATGAATGACACCGGCTCTTCCTGGTAGCAGCTCCATACTGCCTTTTCTATTAGCTTCGGGTCGAGCCCGGGCTGACTCCTGTCCTTTTCGCCCGGCTGGCACAGAAGGTCAATGATGCTTACGACCTGGCTGCGAAACCTGTCTATCAGTTCCCGGGGGATATTGTGGAGATATGGTGTCGGAGCGTCGGAGCCTATGATCCGCTTTTGCGGGTCAACTCCCTTTTCCTTAAGTAACAGGAGCGATTCTCCGGGCAGGTGCCCCGGGGACTCTCTGCCGCAGAGCACGATGTACCGGATGTTCGGGTTGGCCAAGATATTGCAGATCAGCTTCTCCAGACCTATGTTCTCCGTCTGGAGCATGCCGGACAGGGCGGCACCGGAGTCTACTCCGGACATCACCAGTTCATTAAGTTCCGGCGGCATCTTGAAGTCAAACGTATCCAGTATGGCGCAGACCGCTACGGGAGAGTAATCGTTGCCTCTCATATATCGACCCTCCTCAGGCGGGTAACCATCAGGCGGCTTCACCTTCAACATGGTGGTTCACCTTGGCCCATCGACGCCTGATAGAACAGCCCGGTGATGGCAGTCGGGAGAGCCTATGCGCTCGATTACTCCTCCTGAATACGCCTCAGTTCTGAATCCAGAGCACGACATAGTATACTCCTACGGCTATGAAGACGAGTGCTACTGACAAGCGAACAATCTTCTCGACACGGGTGACGGCGTTAAGCCACCTTGATACCTTGGCTATGCCAGCGGATAGAAGCGCGCCTGATACGAAGACAGGCAGACCGGTGCCGATGGCATATACCGCAGGTAGTGCCACACCGCCCGTCGATCTGAGAGAGAGAGGTATCAATATCCCAAAGAATAGAAGCGCACTGTAGGGGCAAAAGGCAAGCGCAAACAGAGCGCCTAGCAGGAACCCTCCTATCGTCCCCCGGTTAGCGATCTTGTCTCCCATTGCGGACAGACGGCCTCGTCCCAGATCAAAGGGCATCCTGTCTACGAGCAACATTGCTACCCCAACAACTATCAGAAGTGGCCCTAGGACCTGTTCACCGAGATTCTGCAGAAATGAAGCTACTCCCGGTACCTCAAGTCCGACCACGATGATCACGATCCCAATTATGGAATAAGATAACATACGCCCCAACGTATAAAGAGCTCCAGTTATGAGAGCGTGTTTGCGGTCTTCTACTCTACGGCTGATATAGGCTATGGCAGCAATGTTGGTAGCCAGAGGACAAGGACTGATGGCGGTCATCAATCCCAGGAGAAGTGCTGAGAGGACCGGGACATTGGAGTTTCCCAGAATGGTACCAAAATCCATCATGATCCTCCATGGAGGCTTTTCTCGATTCTGTTCTTCAGCGCTGTGACGAATGCCTCATCACTGCCAATCAGCAGATAAGTGTCCGTCGCTTCTTCAATATGATCAGCGCCGTCCTTGACGGCATTGACGAATAGTGACGAATACGAGGCGCCGTACCTTTCGACGATTCCCGCGTTTGCCTCATCCCCCAGGTTGATCACATCAAAGGTCAGTGTGCCTCCTGCCAGTTCATCCGCAAAGTATGTGTTTACGGTAAGGCGCGCCCCTGCCTCGACATATTGACAGGAATAACAGCGCCTGGTGCGATGAAAGTAAACGACATCGACTCTGTCGGCCAGCGCTGAAGGGTTGTCTGAAACTGGAGGGGTTGAAGGTGACGTCCCAGCCGTTACTATCAGCCACACAGCGAGGCACGCCAAAAAGATCAAGCATACAATCAACAGAACCCGGATTTTTCTGCTCTTGGGCCTTTCGGTCTTGCTTCTCTCGTCTCGGATCCTTTTGGTCAACCTGCTAACTCCCTCGACCGGCGGCGTGCCTGCTCACTGAGATTGAGCCCAACCTTGCTAGCTTGTAGCTATGAGCGAACACGGCCTGCCTCTCGTTTCTACCCGACGACAACCTCCCGGGCATGCCATCAATCATCACCAGATTCAGTCATCTGAAATAGCCTCCATGATGAGTTCCTTTGCCACTCTTACATCATCGTCGGAGACATACTGCATAACTCCCTTGATGTCCCGGCCGATGTCCTGGTAAAGCGCCTTCTTCTCCATGTCTATGTCTCTGGTTAGAACGATACTGGTAGTCGACGCGATGCCTGCCTGCTCCACGATCTTCCCGGCGCATTCGAGTGGGCAGCCTTCACTCTGGTTCCGAGCTCGTCTGTCAATGAACTCACTTCTGCCTCCTCGTTAGCTTCTCGTACTCACCGAGAAGAGCATCCCTGTAGTGCCCCTTCCAGCTGTAGTCACATGTCATGTTCTGTCTGTCATTGCTGTCCGCTATCGCTAGGGTATCGCCGCAGTGATGAGAGTCGTCACCTCTGACTTCGATGGCACCCTTCCCGAGCAGACCACCTTCTCGTCGATGACGAGGCCGGGGGTGGTCAGAATCGGGTATTCCATGATCTTCTTGAGGTCTCGCACCTCCTCGATCTCAGCGTCGACTCCCAGTTCTTTGACTGCCTCCTTCACCGTCTTTTCCAGTTGATGACAGCGGGCGCACCCCGGTCCGAGTATCTTGATCTTCATAGTTCTTACCTCCTCTTAGTTCTGGAGCACGAGGCCAAAGCCTCGTACTACATTCACGCAGTGCGGCCCTTCAGGACCGTACAGCATCCCGATGGAGTCCGGGCAGTCCACTTCTGGATCCATTGGGTTCACGCTCCTATCATCCCGAATATATATCCGCTGATGGTGGCAAAGATCACCACCAGCGCAACGTAGGTAAGGGTCTTCTTCGTTCCCATAATACTGCGGACGACGAGCATGTTGGGCAGCGACAAAGCCGGACCGGCCAGCAGAAGTGCCAGTGTAGGCCCCTTACCCATGCCCAGGTTCATGAAAGCGCTCACGATGGGAACCTCGGTCAGCGTCGCGAAGTACATCAGTGCTCCCGCGAGCGAAGCAATGAAGTTGGCGAAGAGACTGTTCCCGCCCACCCAGTTGCCGATCACGTCTGGAGGGATGAATGTCATGATGATGCCGGCAACAAAGACGCCTCCGAGCAGCCAGGGGAAGACAAGGCGAACAAAGCGCAGCGTCTCTTTCATCCACACTACCAGTTCCTCTCTGTTAAACCAGCGCCAGAGTATGAGACCCAGCGCGACAAGCAGAACGCCTGTGACGATCCACTGCCCTGATGCGGCGAAGACCAGTATGCCCACGAGCACGGCGAAGAACGCGATCTGTTGTCGCCAGTTCTTCTCCTCGCCGCAGGCGAGCAATGCTTCAAAGGCGGCCGCGTCCTT
>JAWOGR010000014.1:0-3118 GCA_046496625.1 Dehalococcoidia bacterium
GGGTTCATAGTAGTCTCCCACAGTTGTTCGGGGCTCATCTCTCCGAGTCCCTTGTATCTTTGGATTTCCGCCTTGTCTGATTTGAGTTCCCTGAGGCGTTCCTCCTTCTCGTGCTCGGAGTAAAGCCAGAACTCCTGTTTGCCCGACTTGAGGCGGTAGAGGGGTGGCTGAGCGATGTAGAGATAGCCCTCGTTGATCAGTTCCGTCATATGGCGGAAGAAGAATGTGAGGAGCAGAGTGCGGATGTGAGATCCGTCGACATCGGCATCGGTCATTATTATCACCTTGTGGTAGCGGAGCCTGGAGCTGTCGAACTGCTCGTCACTGCTTGCCTTGAGCGCAGTAACGATGGCCCGCAGCTCTTCGTGGACTATGATCTTTTCCTTGGCAGCCTTCTCGACATTCAGTATCTTGCCCTTCAAGGGGAGAATAGCCTGAAAGGCGCGGTCCCGTCCTTGCTTGGCCGAACCCCCGGCCGATGGCCCCTCCACCAGGTAGATCTCGCATTTCGCCGGATCCTTGTCCGAGCAGTCGGCCAGCTTGCCGGGCAGAGTGGAAGCCTCGAAGCTGTTCCTCTTCAGTACCAGCTCACGCGCCTTGCGCGCCGCTTCCCGGGCCCTGGCAGCGGTGAGGCACTTGTCTATGATGGCCTTGGCCTCGTTCGGGTGCTGCTCGAGGTATAGAGACAGGCTAGTGGCTACGGCCGATTCCACCTGGCTCTTGACCTCGGGATTGCCCAATCTCGTCTTAGTCTGGCCCTCAAACTGGGGTTGGGGCAACTTCACACTGATAATGGACACTGCACCCTCGCGCACATCCTCCCCGGTGAGGTTGGGGTCGGCATCCTTCAGGATCTTGGCGTTGCGGGCATAGTCGTTGAAGACCCGGGTCAAGGCCGAACGAAAGCCGGTGAGGTGGCTGCCGCCGTCCCTCGTGTTCACGCAGTTGGCAAAGGCGATGGTGGATTCGGTAAAGCTGTCGTTGTACTGCATGGCTACTTCGATGATGGTGCTGTTGGTCATGGTAGAGACGTAGATGGGATAGGGGTGAACAACTGCCCTCTTCCGGTTAAGGCGGCGGATGAAGCTGGCTATTCCTCCGTCGAAGTAAAACGCTTTTTCCTGGTTGTTCCTTAGGTCCCTGATGGCGATCTCGACTCCCTTGTTGAGGTAGGCCAGTTCCTTCAACCTCTGGCAGGCCATGTCGAAGTCGTAGTTCACGTCCTCGAAGATATCCGCATCGGCAAGAAACGTTATGGATGTGCCTGTATCGTCGGAATCACCGGTTACATCCACCTCAGTCTGCGGGACACCCAGCTTGTACTCCTGGCGGTGGACCTTCCCCTCGCGCTTGACCTCGACATGGAGCCAGGACGATAGGGCGTTGACCACCGAAGCTCCGACCCCGTGAAGGCCGCTCGATACACCGTAGACATGCTCGCTGAACTTGGCTCCGGCATGCAGGCGGGTCATCACAGCTTGCAGGGCCGTGATGCTCTCTCCCGGAATGGTCCCTGTAGGTATGCCTCTTCCGTTGTCCGTTACTGTGACGCTGCAGTCCTCGTGGATTGTTATGTCAATACGGTCGCAGCAGCCCGCCATGGCCTCATCTATGCTGTTGTATACTATCTCGTAGAGGCACTGGTGCAATCCGAGCTTGTCGGTGCCGCCGATATACATCCCCGGTCGCAGGCGCACGGCCCTGATTTCATCAAGGATCTGGATGTCTTTGGCCGTATACTCGTGGTTTGCGTGGTTGTTCATGTTTCTACTACGCTACGGCACTACAGAAATGGAAAGTGATGGAAGGAAACGATACAGGCTTTCACTTGCATCTGATGGTAACGGCACTACGCATATTATAGCATAGCTACCATCGCGTGTGCTACTTTCCGCCTTGTTATCACCGTTGCTTGAGAACACTTGCCAGTGAGACAAGAGGAACGGTCTGCTGGTCGCCGCTGCCCATCTCCCGCACGACTGCGTTCCGGTTACGGATCTCCTCTTCTCCGAGGATGATAGCGTAGGTGCTGCCCAGGGAGTCCGCGTGCCTCATCTGCCCCTTCAGGCTCTTGTTGCCGGTGGCCAGTATGACGGCGAGCCCGTGGCTCCGAAGCTCCGAAGCGAGCCTCACGGCTTCTGTCTTGGCTTCGTGTCCCAGGTGGGCGATGAAGGCGACCGGCCCGGGCAAAGGCGGAATCTCGAGATCCTGCCTCTTCAGGTTCAAAACGATCCTCTCCAGTCCGGCGGCGAAGCCAACCGCCGGGGTTGGTCTTCCCCCCAACGTCTCGATGAGGTCGTCGTAGCGACCGCCTCCCCCGAGAGAGCTCTGCCCGCCCGTCTCTTGAGGCTCCACCTCGAACACCGTCCTGGTGTAATAATCCAGGCCGCGTACCAGTCTATGATCCACATGAAACGGGACGCCCAGCGTACCCAGATAACCACGCACGCTCTCAAAGTGCGATCGGCACTCGTCGCACAGGTAGTCCAGAGTCTTGGGCGCCGTCTCTGCTAAGCCCTTGCAGTATTCCTTCTTGCAGTCCAGAAGGCGCAGCGGGTTTCTGGTCAACCTTTCCTTGCAGTCGGAGCAGAGGCTATCCATATGACCTGAATAGTGCTGCCTGAGTGCCTCCAGATAGCGGGGACGGCAGAGCTTGCAGCCGATGCTGTTAAGCTTAATGGAGACCCCGGACAGTCCCAGCGAGAGGAACAGCCGCCAGGCCATCTCTATCACTTCGGCGTCGAGGACGGGGTCGGCCTCGCCCAATGCCTCATAGCCAAACTGGTGGTGCTGGCGGTACCGCCCTGCCTGGGGGCGCTCATAGCGGAAGGCGGGCCCGATGTAGTAGAGCTTCACCGGTTGAGGCAGGTTGAAAAGACCGTGCTCCAGGTAGGCCCGGCAGACGGGTGCCGTCCCCTCTGCCCTTAGAGCCAGTTCCTGTCCGCCCTTGTCCTGGAAGATGTACATCTCCTTGTCCACGATGTCCGTACCCCCGCCTACGGTCCTGGTGAAGACCTGTGCGTCTTCGAATATAGGCATGCTCAATGGTTGGTAACCATAGAGTCGGCACCAGTGGACTGCCTTTTCCTCTGCGTATTGCCAGTAGGCGTGCTCTTCA
>JAWOGR010000129.1:0-4501 GCA_046496625.1 Dehalococcoidia bacterium
CCCTCTCCATGGCCTGGGCAATCTTGTCCATTCTTCTCCCTCCAAAGATTTAGCTAGCAAGTGGGTACTAGCGTAGCTTTCGGTAATCGTGAGCCTATACTATATCACACCCTCCGTAGTGTCAAGGGTTGTCGGGCACCCCTTACCATATGTGACCTTGTTAGCCTGCAGCGTGAAGATAAGCGGCAACATCCCGGGGTACCGCGCTAGCCTGTACTGACGGCCGTCCTCCGAGGTCATGCTGGGGAACATCTTGAAGAACAGACGGTCATATTCGTTTAAGAACTCAATCTCAAGCCCGGCTCCGATCAAGGCGTTGAACACGTCGCTAAGCGACCAGACCCATTCGTACGACGGATGCTCCACTGTATGAGTATGATCCGCATAGTCGGCGCCGCCTGCCTCCCATCGGGCGGCGTCGGTGCGATGGAAATACGGGTTGGCAAACGTCAGAGTCCCGGGGTTCTCCTCTTCGAGCGCGTTAAGAACCGGATGCGACTCCATGAGGTAGAAGAAACCGCCGGGCGAGAGAAAGCGACTGACGATCGAAGCCCACTCACGAAGGTCGCGAAGCCAGCACAGGACGCCGCGCGATGAGTAAACTATATCGAACTGAGCGGAGAGCACAGCCGGCAGGTCGTATACGTTGGACTGTATGAACGTCGCCTTTAGCCCCAGTTCATCCCGCAGTTGTTCCGCGCAGGCGATCGCCTCGGACGAGAAGTCGACTCCGGTTACGATGGCCCCTTTCCGGGCCCAGGCCAGAGTGTCCGTGCCGATGTGACATTGCAGGTGAAGGAGGCTTTTGCCCCTTACATCACCCACCTCGCGCAATTCGATCTCGTCCAGAACCTCCTTGCCGTCACGGAGCATCTGGACTTCCTCATATGCATGGACGTGTACCCGCGCCAGCGCATCCCACCATACGCGGTTCGCATCCTCGGCGTTACGGTGCCGTTCGGCGCCCGTCATGAGTTCACCTTCATCAGCAATCTGAGAATCCATTCAACGCACTAACAGTCGCATCATCCTTCCGCTATCAAACGGACACACATGGAGAGGCCGCCGATGCCCGGACCAGTCGACCTGACGTCCTCCCTGAAAGGCGATCGGCAGATTTCTCACCTATTGCCGCCATCGGGAGCGGCCGCCGGCACACACAGTCAATCAATATATCACAGCCGCGGAGTACCAGCGACAATCAGCGATCTCATGACACTGATAACTCGAGACACACTGCCTTACAGCGCACTACGCCAATGAGGGCCACATCATCCCGCCGTGCCCTATAGCATGAGCAGGTCTGTGTCGCTTTCCCGAGAGCGCGCTTTCTGCTATAATTCTACACCGCGCAATGGGTTACTATCTGGGCGTAGATATCGGCTCCATCAATGCCAGGCTCGCACTTATAGATGAGAACGGCGGAGTCGTGCGCCTCGATACCGAAAGGGTGAACTCCGGCCCGAAAGCCGCAGTCAACTCGCTTATCGCCCGGCTGGGCGAGCATCTCGATCTCAGCAGTATCATTGCCGCCGGCGTATCCGGGTCGGGCAGAGAAGCCATCCCGCCTGAACTCGGATGGACGCAGTACAGTAGCTCGCTTGCCGCCATCTCAGGAATACTCCACCATCACCCGGACGCCAGGACCATCATAGGGATCGGCGGCCAGAGTACCCTCGTAATAGAGCTCGAGGACGGCCTCAAGAAGCCCTGGAAGGTGGAATCCAATCCTCTCTGCGCCGCCGGAACAGGCAGGTTCCTGGAGCAGCAGGCCTACAGGCTTGGCATCAGCATGGAGGACTTCGCCAGCATGGCTCTGAAGTGCCAGGGCACTCCACCCAGAATAGCCGCCCGCTGCAGCGTCTTTGCCAAGACCGATCTCATACACCTCCAGCAGAAGGGAGCTCCGCTCGACGCCATGCTCTATGCTCTGTGCGAGAGTGTAGCGCGCATGGTGGCCTCTCTGAAGAAAGGGGACTTTCAGGAGCCGGTCTACTTCATAGGAGGCGTCGCGGCCAATGCCGCCGTGGCCAAGTCGCTCCAGGACATGATTTCGGCCAGGAATGGCCACCCGGTAGAGGTGATAGTCCCAGAGAACTACGTTCATACTGAAGCCCTCGGTTCGGCGCTTCTGTCTGTAGGCAAGACCTCCCGCGGCGTCATACTGCCGGAGTCAGACATCAGGCAGAGCTACTTTGAGATGCCGGGCCTCGAGCCCATAGCGGGGCAGGATGTTCAAGGCGGCCTCAGAGTAGAAGACCACCAGATCGGCTACCTCGGTGTCGACGTTGGCTCGACCAGCACCAAGGCCGTCATCATGGATGAATCAGGCACCCGTCTGCTGGCCAAGCACTACCTGATGACCGCCGGCAGGCCCGTCGAGGCCGTCAGGCAACTCTTCAGGAACCTGCTCAAGGACGGCGCCGACAGGGTCAACATAGCCGGCGTGGGCGTGACCGGCTCGGGCAGATACCTGGTCGGTGGATTCATCGGGGCAGACCTGGTTAAGAACGAGATAACCGCTCAGACCAGGGCTGCGGCGGAGCTGGATCCCGAAGCGGATATCATCGAAATAGGCGGACAGGACTCCAAGCTGGTTATCAAGAGAAACGGCATCGTCGTTGACTACCACATGAACAAGGCCTGTGCCGCCGGAACCGGCAGCTTCCTAGATGAACTCGCCGAGATGCTCGGCGTTTCGGTGACCAACGGCGAGTTCGCCAACCTGGCGTTCGCCGCACCCTACACCATCGACCTGGGCACGCGATGTGCCGCATTCATGAGCCAGTCGGTCGCATCGGCCCAGCAGGAGGGCGTACCCCTGGAGATAGTCACCGCCAGCCTCGCCAACTCTATTGTCAAGAATTACATATCAAAGGTGGTCGAGCACAGAAAGCTGGGTGACAGGATCATCCTCACCGGAGCCGTCTTCTACAACAAGGCGGTGGTGGCCGCCTTTCACCAGCAACTGGCGGGAAAGACGCTCACTGTGCCGGAGCACAAGGAGGTCAGCGGCGCCATAGGTGCGGCCCTGCTGGCAAGAGAGGCCACCGGCGGCCGGCAGTCGACATTCTACGGCTTTCAGGAGATCGTGGACCGTGAGTGCAAGCTCACTACGTTCGTGTGCAAGGCATGCGACAACAACTGCACCATAACCCGCATGGAGATGCCCGATGCCGAATCGACCTACTACGGCAGCCGCTGCGACAAATACGACGCCATAGCCAGCCATGCCAGGATAGAGACCTTCTTCGACAAACGGGAGCAACTGCTCTTCAGGGAGCACAAAAAGGACTCGGGTTCCGGACCGGTGGTGGGAATCCCGAGAGCCTTGCTGGTGTACGACTATGCCCCTCTCATGATCGGGTTTCTGAATGCCCTCGACGCCCGGGTAGTCCTTTCCAGTCAAACCAACCACGAGATCACCGATAAGTCCGTCGAGCTATGCTACACCGACAGCTGTTTTCCGATGAAGCTGCTTCACGGCCACGCGGCCGTGCTCAAAGATGCGGACTACGTTCTCTACCCCTGCGCGATCCGCCTGGGCGGCAAGGACGACGATGCCAACCAGAAGTACTCCTGTCCGCTAGTCCAGGCCTCCCCCTACATAATCCGCCAGGCGGTTGATCTGGAAGACCGCATAGTTATACCCATAATCGACTTCAGCCGCGGCGACGCCGACGTCATCAACAGCCTTGCCGATGCGGCGGTTAAGATGGGTCTAAGCAAGAGGAGGGGAAGGGAGGCAGCGCTGGCAGGCATACGATCTCAACGGCGATTCGAGGAAGACCGGGGCGAGCTGGGCAAGAAGTTACTGGAGGAGCTGCGCAAGAGCGGCCAACTGGGGGTTGTTCTCCTTTCCAGGTCTTACATGTTCCAGGACGCCGGCGCGAACCTGGGCATAGCGGAGAAACTGGCTCAACTCGGGGTAGTGCCTGTGCCACTGGACTTCCTGCCTCTCGAGTCGATCAACCCGAGAGACTACTCGGATCGCCCTTACTGGCTCTATGAGAACAAGTTCATAGCAGCGGCCGCCATTATCGCTGCGGATCCTCAGCTTTACGGCTTGTGGCTGACCAACTTCGGATGCGGTCCCAACTCATTCATGCTGCACCTTGTAGAGGACATCATGGGGGGCAAACCCCTCGGCCAACTTGAGATAGATGAACATGCCGCCGAGGCCGGCATCGTCACGCGCCTTGAGGCGTTCGTCGACACCATCACAGGCTTCGCAGATGTCGCTGAAACCCACACCGTGCCTCCAGGCGACATCTACCGGTCGGCATCTACGGTCATTAACACCGAGAAGACCTTCATCATACCCAGGATGGCGCCACACATCGAGCTTGTCGGCGCCTTGCTAGAAGGCAGCGGCGTCAAGGCCATCGTGCTACCCGAGCCGAACGAACGCAATCTGCACTACGCCGACCAACTAACGTCGGGTGTCGAGTGCCTGCCCTACCGTGTTACCCTGGGAGATTTCCTCAGATTCAGCTACGAG
>JAWOGR010000022.1:0-6294 GCA_046496625.1 Dehalococcoidia bacterium
TCAATGGGTGCCTGCGATCTTTCACTGTGAATTCGGATACAAGGTTTGCGCGGATCCGAGCGGTAATGCACCATGGACGATGCTATAATCGGTGCACGGGTTCATTGTACAAGGAGGGATCAATGAAGGTGTTGATACTGGACGACCTTGGGGGGACTTCGCCGTTTGCCGACCCGGGCTTGCCCGGATGAGCACCCTAGAGCAGACGCCGGCTCTGCGCATGGCCTGATAGCCTTCTCAGTTCCTCCACGATCCAGATCATGCCCTCGGTATCCAGCTTGCAGTATGCGCTAAGATCGGCGCGGATGCGGGCGATCTCTTCTTCCGTGGCGCTGCCATAGGCTATCTTTGCGTAAGCGATGCTTGCATCCATGCCGTTGCCGATGCCCATCTCTTCGTAACCTCTGCCGGTGAGGGCCGAAAGCACCTTCTTCAGTGATGCCGTATCCTTCTGTGAGGCATGGCAATAATGGAAGTTGGTGAATGGGAAAAGAAGATCGACCATCCGTGCGAGTATGCCCTGCAGCCAGTCCGAGTGTTCCGGGAATGCTTCAACCAGCTCCTTGAGGACGCTCTCCTCGAAGCCGGCGTTGTAGGCCACTATGCTGCCTTCCGAACCGAGCAGCATCTGCAGTTCGTTGAGGATACGCGGCCTGGGATCCTCCTTCCCCTCTGCCAGGAACGAGTGGTGCACTGGCTCCGATCCGTATTCCTCTACTATGTGCAACGAGAACTGGAACGGCATATCCTGATAGGGCCTCATGCCATCGTATGGCGGTATTGCCGGCGATACGGTCTCGAAGTCCAGATAGTAGAGCGGGTGTTCCAGCCTATCCAGGAACCGGCGGATTTCCTCACGCTCAATGTGGGTCTTGCCCGTCAGCAGGCACTCTCGCTGAATTCGCTGCTGCCTAGACAGAACGATATCATCAGGGATATCCTTAATTGACATAATGCCCTGCTCATAGAGGGAGAACTGGTTCGTCTTGCCGCCGCGCAGGTCGAATACGCTGTTCTCCGGCAGGAACGCCCAGCATTTGGCACGGAGGGGACACTCGTACGGGTCGAGACAGTGCCGGCCGATGGGGATGTCGGGGGAGGTACCTCTCAGGATGACATCGAAAAGGGCCAGGATCCGTTCTTCAATATCCCGACCTGCTTCTTCCATCCGGGTTGAAATGTCCTCAATCACGAAGAGCTCCTGCGGGTCTATGATGCCGCTCCTGACGTACTCCCTGTTGACGAACCCCAGCTTGCATGCTCCTATCTTCAGCCCGGCCTGTTCACAGCAGTGCTTCTGAAAGACCACATCATCGATATGCACGTCCTTAACGGATGTACTGACCTTTATCTCAATGATGTCCCACTCATCATCGTTCACCGGGTCCAGGATATCTACCCGCGAGTAGATCTTGCCATGGAGAATTCCTGCCTCGAAGAGTGGCCGTCTCTCGGCGAGCAGTCTCCGTGTTTCATGTATGTTCTCCATGAAGTCATCCTGTGGAATCTGGATGCCTTCGGGGTATAGCTGCCTGGCATATTCGCCGACCAGATGCCCCTGGTCGAACACGTGTTGAGTAGCGGTGTCCACCGGGGGAATGCTTGAGGGCTGATTCACCTGAGTCCAGAGAAGCTTTGGGCACTGGTTGCCCGCCAGGTATTTGGATTTGGATAGCAGTCTCGCCATTTTCCTCTGATCCGTGGCTTCGCAGGACCTAGGCGGTCATTATGAAGACCACCAGCAGTCCCACGATCAACCCTCCGATGGACACGTGGCTGTTGAGCTTGTTCGCCTGGGGAATGAGTTCATCGCTGGCTATATATACCATGGCTCCGGCTGCAAATGCCATACCCGCGGCGATGAAGAGTGGCGAGATGCGAAAGAATGCCAGACCGAGCAACGCTCCCAACGGTGTCATAAGACCGATCACGAGGGTCAGCAGAAGCACCTTCGCTGCTGAGAGTCCGCCTGCCCTCAATATCCCGGCGGCTGCGATCCCTTCAGGTATGTTATGCAGCGCAATGGCGATGGCGACATACAGACCCAGTTGCGGGCTTGCCTCAACGCCTGCGCCGATCGCCAGGCCCTCCGGCAGGTTGTGCAGAGCAAGGCCGAAGAAGACCAGGTAGCCTGTTCGTAGCAGGTCTTTCCTGGCTGCCCCGCCCTTCGGTGTCCTTTCAAGAGCGAGTTCCTGGTCTGCAGAGATGTGAGCGTGCGGGATAAAACGGTCCAGCGCATACATGATGCCCGCCCCGAGTAAGAATCCCACCGCGGCAGTGACTATGGAGCCGTTTCCCAACGCCTCGGGTAGCAGGTCGAAGAACGATATGGCCAGCATCACTCCGGCGGCAAATCCGAGGAAGGCCGACAGCACCCTCGGGCCCGGCTTTCCGAAGACTATGATCACCACCGCTCCAAGGACGGTTGAGACTCCGGCCAGAAAACTATATAGCAGGCTCTCCATGTTTACACGCTCCTCGCATAGTAAGACCCTGACTTGCTAACTGCGTCGGGCACAGGGAGGGAGGCATATCGGATCAGCACTGTGGCAGTTCCAGCCGACCGCCGGGCATCCGGTGAAGTGAGCGTCATCCAACATTGTAGAGCAAAGAAGGTCATTATTCGCGATGGCAGCGGGCCTGTACTATCCTTTCGTCCCTTCCCTGCTCGACATAGCGGTTGAATGTATCCTCCCGATCCGGCCTCCCCGGATAGCACTCCATGACCAGGCTGATAAACTCTCCAAGGCGGTGTATGCTGTCGCGACTCAAAGCATGCTCCATGCTGCAGGCATCCTGCTCGGCTATCTCCGGGTCCACCATCAGGACGTCAGTGAGGAAGCTGAACAGTGCCTGGTGCCTCCGGCACATCTCGTCGGCAACACGGGCACCATCGAGGGTCAGGTCTACATCACCATACCTCTCGTGGATCACGAGACCGGCCCCGGACAGCCTCTTCAGAGCCCAGCACACGCTCGGCTTCTTAACGCCGACCGAACTGCTGAGCGCGGCAACGGTGACTTTCTCTTCCTGCTCCTTGAGCAAGGAGACGGCCTCCAGGTAGTCCTCCAGAGACGCAGCCGGTTTCTCACTAACGCTGTTCATGCTGTTGCGGGGTCAGGCTACTGTTAGATGAGGCTAACATCAAGATTCTAGTACATGATGCCGTTTCATGTCAACACCCGGTCGGGGACTCGATCGCACGCGAGTGCGCACAGCAGAGCAGCAAATGGAGTATGGAACCAGGGGCAGTGCTGAAAGAAGATCGTGCCTATGGGGCTTCGCTATCGCCAATCGGATGCTGGCATCACTCTGTACACTGTTGTTCTGGCCTTATCCTTTGATAGCTCATTGTCTGGTCGGATCAGGTCCTGCGTTATCCTTGACTTCAGCCATGCTCTCCAGTTGTCAATGCTCTGCCATGTGCTTATCATGATCACGACAGTGGAGTCCACATCGCTCACCAGGTTCTCAGCGCTCACGAAGCCGGGATACTGCATTGCATGCGACCTGAGCTTCATCAACCTGCCCTCTATATCTTTATAGTTGCCGACCTTATATCCGATTATTCCCTTTACCATGGCATCCTCCCCATATCTCCTCCTCAGAGCCTGGCTTACACCCCTGTCCGAGGCTATCTCGAAGGGAGTCACTCAAGCTCTCACTCCAGTGTAGACTTCAACTGTGCTGTTGTCAATGGCCGTATAGTACCGCAGGCGATGCGGGGCGATGCGTTGTTTGGAGCACACTGTCCTGATCACGGGCGTGAAGGTGAGTGCTGTTGAGGGAGTCGCGCGGCCCCGGTCCTTGTTTGCGGCAGTGCTAGCCGCAGGCCAGCATCTCACGAACGCGTCCGGCCAGGATCTCGCTGTCGCCGTCCCCGGTTACGATCTCGATCTCCGCAGCCGAGGATACACCCAACCCCAACTCAGCAGCACGGGCGATCTGCTCCTGCGCAAAGATGGGTCCGCTGCTGACCTCCGGCGTAGTTCCCAGGGTGCGGAGTACGGCCACTCCCACCGCGTCGATGGCCACCCTGTCGGTGGATGCCAGCATTACGTTGGAACGCGCCCGGGTGCCCCGTGCGGGGCCGCCGTCAACGAAGGCCTCCACACCGTCCATTACAACCAGGTCGGGCGAATAGGCGGCGTTGATCTCGGCTATCATCTTTCTCTGGTGCGCCGAGGAATGAAGCTCCTTCATGTAGGGATGGCCTGTCAGGGGCACGAGCCCTACCGAGTTTTTCAGCGAGAGTGTGAAGTGCCCACCGTAGGCATGTGTCTTGAGGCAACATGTCTGGACGATCGCTTCTGCTTCTAGATAGATTCGCGGGAAGAGAAAACCGTCGTTCCAGTGACTGCCCTCGGGCTGAACCTTGCTCCAATCGTCAGGGGCGGCTTCTTCCAGGTTGAACACATCGAAACCCAATTCCTGAGCGAGGGCGAAGATGCCCTTCTTCTCCATTACTGTCCTGGTGCTGTCTCCCGGCCCGCTCCGCTCAGCAAGGGTGATCCCGGTTGCCCCCATCTGCTGAATGGTCAGAACCAGAGATCGCAGCGTGTCGTTGTGCGTCGAACCCGGCGCCGGATCAGCCGAGTTGAAGTTCGGTTTGAGGACCACGCTCCTGCCGCTAATGGATTCCAGGTTCAGCAGGCCTATTGCCTGCCTGACACCTTCGCCCCTATCTTCCGTGCTTACCAGCGTCACTTTCTTCATGGCCGATATCTCCCTTCGCCCGGGGTGGTCTAATTATAGCCGATGCAGTTCAGGGTGCGCCATGGATTAACAAGGAGCGGGTTGATCTAAGAGAGGCAGAAGGATATTCCCGACGAATCCTCTCCGGATGGCTGGTGCTTCGGGCAGGCGTGCTGTAGAATTGATCGTCGATCACTCAAGTATCTTTCTGAACAGGAGGACTGCGGTGAGCATGCGAAAAGGCTCAGATAGAGATGAACCGAGGATACTCATTGTCGGAGGTGTTGCGGGAGGTGCTTCATGTGCCACGCGTGCCAGGCGGCTCTCCGAGAAAGCCGGGATCACCATCTTCGAACGAGGCCCCTACGTCTCGTTCGCCAATTGTGGCCTGCCATATTACGTTGGAGACATCATCACTGATGAGGAGAATCTGATCGTAGCTACTCCGGAACTGTTCAGGAAGAGGTTCAACATCGATGTGCGGACACTCAGCAAAGTCACATCCATCGACCGTGAGAAACAGGAGATTGAGGTAGAGGATCTGCGGACCTCTGCTGTATATCGAGAGAAGTACGACGCGCTGGTGCTCTCGCCCGGCGCCACGCCGGTCCGCCCTCCCCTGCCCGGCATAGATCTGCCGGGAATACACTCTCTGCGGACGATACCCGACAGTCGTGAGATAAGAGAATGGATGGTGCGTACCGATGCCAGGAGGGCGGTGATAGTTGGCGGCGGTTTCATCGGATTGGAGATGGCTGAGAACCTGGTCCGCCGTGGAATATCGGTTACGATTGTAGAGATGCAGAATCACGTTCTGCCCTCATTTGACTATGAGATGGCTGTTCCGTTACATCACTGTCTCGATGCGCACGGGGTGTTCCTACAGCTCGAGGATGCAGTAACCGAGTTCAGACAGGGCGAAGAACACAGGTTGAGCGTACATACTAGATCAGGCGGTACCTTCGCCGCGGATCTGGTCATACTGGCCATAGGTGTCCGCCCGGAAGCATCGCTGGCCGGAGAGGCGGGCCTTGAAATAGGCGACAGGGGTGGCATCCGTGTTAATGAGCGGATGCAGACGAGCGACAACCGTATCTGGGCAGTCGGTGATGCAGTTGAGGTGAGAGACTTCGTCACCGGAGAGTGGACGTTTGTTGCCCTGGCAGGACCGGCCAATCGACAGGGGAGGATCGCTGCCGGCGCCATCCTGGGTCGTGATGTCGCCTTCAGAGGTGTGCAGGCTACGGCGATATGCGGTGTATTCGGCATGACTGCAGCCTGCACGGGGCTGACCGAGAACACGCTAGCGCGTCTCAGGAATGCGGGAAAAGACATCGCATATGAGAAGATATACCTGTATCCGGGGCACCACGTCGGTTACTATCCCGGCGCGAGCCAGATCGCTATCAAGCTCATATTCTCCCCTCAAGATGGAAGAGTGCTGGGTGCGCAGGCTGTCGGGCAGGAGGGAGTGGACAAGCGCATAGACGTGATCTCGACTGCAATTCAGAATAGGGCCACTGTCTTCGACCTGGAGGAGGCGGAACTGTGCTATGCTCCTCAGTACGGCGCGGCGAAGGATCCGGTCAACCTGGCGGG
>JAWOGR010000112.1:0-5877 GCA_046496625.1 Dehalococcoidia bacterium
TACGCAGCAACTCCTTGGTCCCCTCCTGAAACTGGGCGAACTCCTCCCGGGTTATGCCACCGGGCCTGGCGGTCTCTTCCTTCAA
This sequence comes from Dehalococcoidia bacterium, assembly GCA_046496625.1. GTDB lineage: Bacteria > Chloroflexota > Dehalococcoidia > GIF9 > AB-539-J10 > RBG-13-51-36. Next base: position 86 of record JAWOGR010000112.1, read on the forward strand.
CCGGCTGTCGATCAGGAAGTTGATGAAGTCCGGCCGGCTCAGGTCACCGCGGTTCTCGTCGATCTTCTTTGCCAGTTCGGCATCCACTATGAGCATTCTTCTCTCAACCATGTATCTCTCCTATCATAGCGCTCCTTCGTCCTCTATGTTAAACAAGGGGTGACCTCGATCCGTTGCAGGCACCCCTGTTCGACTACGCAGTGTTCAAAGCTCAGGCCCCATGTCCGTTGGGGAACTCGAGCACTTCCATAATGCCTTCTATATTCTTGAGTAACTCCGTGCCCTTTTCGGTGACCTTGTAGCTGACGGCCGGGTTACCCACGTGCACCTTGCTGATGAAATCGTGGCTCAAAAGGAAGCCCAGGTATTTTTGCAGCTGGGCATAGCTCATGTTGGCGCTGTACATCATCTCGGTCTTGCCAGCACCGTTCGAACCCACCCTGAGCATCTCACCGATTATCTCGATATTCGATCTACGCCGGTTCATAGCAGGTTCTCCCTTACTTTCGACCCAGTACCATTATACTACCGGTGCCGCGCGATTTGTCAACCCCCCTGCACCGCTTGACAGCGTCCCATTCGTGATATACTATGAAATCGAGAGCACTTCACGATGTATTGACGGTGCGCTCAGGATGCACAGAGTTCGCGACCAGGAGGTATCTTTTGGACAAGATAAGGGTGATGATAATCGATGATCAGAGCTTTTTCCGCGCCGGTGTGCGCCAGGCCCTTTCTTCCCAGTCCGACATGGAGATCATGGAGTGCGACCCGACCGGGGATACCATCGCGTTGATCGAGGACTACTCGCCCGACGTCGTGCTTCTCGGCTCGGACCTGGCCAGCCTCAGCGGCCTGGAACTGGGACGCAAGATCGCCCAGTATTACCCCAACACCAAGGTCATAGTGCTCAGTCCCTCGCCCGACGACACCGAACTGTTCGAGGTCATCAAGACCGCCGCCGTGGCCTGCCTGAACAAGACCACCGGCAGCGAAGAACTGGCCAACACTATCAGACGTGCCCGCGCCGGCGAATACCCCATCAATGAGACGGTGACAACCCGGCCCATGGTCGCCAAGCAGGTCCTCAACCAGTTCAACGGCTTCAGGCGGACCATGGAGGGCATCGCGGCTCCCCTCACGAAAAGGGAGACCCAGATACTCACCCACGTCGCCGAGGGCAACTCTAACAAGGACATCGCCCACATCCTGGGGATCAGCGAGCAGACGATCAAGAACCACGTCAGCGCCATACTGCGCAAGCTCAACGCCAACGACAGGGCCCACGCCGTCGCCCTGGCGCTGCGCAGCGGCTGGATCACTCCTGAACAGCAGTCGTGACGCCCTGCCCGACCCCCGGGTTTCGCCCACCCATGATCCATTTCAGGCCTCCTCAGCCTCATCCCCGGGACGAACTGCATTCCTATTACCGATGGCCTATTGACAGCAATCGTGCGCTCAGCTATAAACTAGTCTTGAATAGTGTGCACTCAGCCCGACCGTATCGGGGTGATATTGTTTCGCCCGGAGTAGCCTTCGCTGTGGAGAGCGACACAGAGGACCTCGGATCGATGCCCGGTTCGTGACGGCAGGTGGGCGGCATGAATGCGCAGGTTGCAGGTGATCTTGACTTTGACAGGGTTGAACACTACACTGTGTACGATGCACAGGGAGTAGGCGATATGACACAGGCCACTGAGACAGGCACCGAACTCAAGGGGCGCATCAGGGAGTACCTCGAACGGCAGGGCTACCAGGTGACCGAGCAAGCCCAACTTGTCGGGAACTCGGGCATCGAGCACACCTTCGACATTCTCGCCCAGAAGGACGACGGACTTACCAGCCACACCGTCGCCGTCGGAATAGCTTCCGCCGGCGACGACGAGGTGCAAGCCGGTGCCATTTTCGGCCTGGCCAACAAGGCTTATGACTGCAGCATCACCGACCGGGTCCTCATCTCAGTCTCCGAATTGAGCGACGAGACCAGGGAACTGGCACGCAAGCAGCGGGTCAAGATCATGCGTGCCGGGCAGATCGAGGACACGGTGCCCGTAAAGGCCCCGGTGCCGCCAAAGAACGGCCAACCCGGCGAGTTCCGGACAAAGGAGGACCTGATCAGGAGTCTGGCCGACCTTGGCTATACCGTGAAGGAGAAGGCCAGGATGAAAGGCCGCTCCGGGGTGGAGTACTCGTTTGATGTAGTCGCATCTACCGAGAACGGCCAGGTTGACCATAGCATGGTTATGGACTTTCTCAAGGGCGATAAGGAAGTGACGCTGGAGCAGGTGATGCTCTTCGACACCAAGGCTTACGAAGTGGGTGTCGATGAGCGGATGATCGTCGTATCGGTCGATCTCAACCCGGAGGCCCTCCAGTTCGCCGAGCACCAGCGGGTGAAGGTCATCAAGCTCGGGCCCAGACCCGCCTCCGAATCCATCATTTCGGAGACCCTCGTCCGGCCTGACGACAGGCCCGCAAAACAGGACAAGGCCAAGGGCAAGCCGCTCAGGCAGGCACCCCAACCCGAGGCGCTGCAACTCATCCCTGAGGTCATGGCCAGAAGGTACAGCGCGATCCCCCTGGCCATATCGGGCAGGACACTGGAAGTGGCTATGGCCGACCCCACAGACATTTTCGCCCTGGAGGCCTTCTCAGCCCAGAGCCGCATGAGGATCAAGGCAGTAGCCGCCAGTGCCAAGGACATACGTGACGCCCTCGACTTCAACTACAAGGCATACGGGGAGATCGAAGAGCATATATCGCGCATCTCCATTCCAGTCGAGGCCAGCGACGAAAAACTGGCAGCAAGTGTGGTTACCGATACGCCGCTCGTCCAGGCCCTCAACCTGATAATCGAGGAGGGCGTGAAGGCGCGCGCGTCGGACATACACATAGAGCCACAGGAGGAGAGGGTGCGGATACGTTATCGTATCGACGGCACCCTTCAGGACATGATGTCGATTCCCCTTAGCGCCCACCGGGCGCTCATCTCCCGGATCAAGATTCTGGGCAACATGAACATAGCCGACCACTTCCGTCCCCAGGACGGCCAGTTCACCACGCAGGCCAAGGGTCGCGAAGTCGACCTCAGAGTGGCCACCGCTCCCACCGTTCACGGCGAACGGGCGACCCTGCGTGTCCTGGACAAATCCATGGCGTCTCTGGGGCTGTCTCAACTGGGCATGCTGCCCGACACCCTTGCCGGGTTCGAGGGCATGCTCAAGGTTCCCTACGGCATGGTCCTGGTCAGCGGTCCCACCGGCGCCGGCAAGACCACCACCCTCTATGCCGCCATCAACTCGCTGGACACACAGCGGAACAACGTCATAACTATCGAGGACCCTGCCGAGTACCGGTTCAACGATATAAACCAGATCCAGGTCAACAACCTGGCCGGCATCACCTTTGCCAGCGGTCTGAGGTCGATACTGCGTCTCGACCCCGACGTGATACTGGTCGGTGAAATACGGGATTCGGAGACGGCCAACATCGCCATCCAGGCCGCCCTGACCGGACATCTCGTGCTCTCTTCCATCCATGCCAACGACACCGGCGGGGTGCTGTCGCGTCTGGTCGACCTCAAGATAGAGCCGTTCCTGGTGGCCTCGGCGGTCATCGGCGCCGTCGCACAGCGCATGGTGAGGCGCGTCTGCCCCGACTGCGCCCGCATGATGGAAGCGCCTGCCGCGGAGAGAATGGCCTATGAGCAGGAGATGGGCGAGGAGAAGGCTCAGTTCCTTTACGGCACCGGGTGTAAGTCATGCTCCTTCTCCGGCTACTACGGGCGCACGGGAATCTTCGAGATCCTGAATATGAACGATGAACTGGGCGCGATGGTCATCAACCGCGCCAGTAGCAGCGCCATGCGAGGGCAGGCCCTGAAGGAGGGCATGACCTCGATGATGATTGACGGCATGCGCAAGGCAAAGGAGGGCATCACCACCCCCTCCGAGGTACTGCGTACCGCGTACACCGTGACCTAGGAGAGAAAGCCCGGATGATAAAGCCCAGGTGACGAAGACCAAATGTCAAAGATCAAATGCCAAGTCCCGGGTGAGAAAGACCAAATGACAAAGCACAAATGTCAATCGATGATCAGCGCGCACCCTACCCCCGGTTTGCTCGTCATTGGCATTTTGGCCGTTGGGATTTGGAGTTTGTCTGTCATTCGGATTCTGACATTTGGATTTTGTTTGCAGTTTGGGTTTTGACATTTGGAATTAGGTTGTAGCATGGATTTCTCCTACGTAGCCTATACAGAAGACAACAAAATGGTCAAGGGCAGGATGTCCGCCCTGGATGAAGAGACCGCCAGCGAACTGCTCAACTACGGCGGCTACCGTGTGGTCAGCCTCAAACAGGCCGTCCCCTTCATCAACAGAGAGAAACTCCTTGCCCGTTTCTCGCGGGCAAAGCCGAACGAGATCATCATGTTCTCCCGGCAGCTTGCGCTGCTGCTCGAATCGGGCACCGATATCGTCACATCGCTCGACCTGCTCCAGGAGCAGGCCGATAACGAGATCATGAGGAAGACGATCTCCGAAGTGGCTGCCGACATTCGCGCGGGGAGTTCGCTGTCGAAGTCTATCAGCAGGCACTCCCGCACCTTTCCCCCCATGTACCACCGCTCGCTGGCTGCCGGCGAGCAGGGCGGCAACCTGGAGGTGGTGCTGAGGCGGATGGCCGAGCACATGGAGCGGTCGGCCACCATCGAGAGGCAGATTAAGGGTGCCATGACTTATCCCGTCATCGTGGTCCTGGTCGCCATCGTGGTAGTGGGAGTCCTGGCCACCTTCGTCCTGCCCGCCTTCATGGGCATGTACGGCCAGTTCAACGTCGAACTGCCCACGAGCACCAGGATACTTCTCTGGATCAGCGATTTCGCCGGGCAATACGGACTCTACCTGCTGCTTGCGTTTCTCGCGGCCGTTCTCGGGGGCTACGCTTACATCAGGACACCCGCCGGCAAGTTCTGGTGGGACAGCAAGCTCCTGTCGATGCCGGTAATCGGGCGCATCATCCATCTGAGCGAACTGGCCCGCGCCTGCCGCACTATGGCCCTGCTGCTCAAGATCGGCCTTCCCCTGCCCGAAGTCATGACCATCACCTCTCAGAACACCAGCAACAAGGCCCTAATCGCGAGCCTGAACGGGGTCCAGGAGGAGATGATCAGGGGCGAGGGATTGTCCCGGCCCATGGCCAAGCGCAAACTCTTCCTGCCGCTCATGACGCAGATGACCAGGGTCGGTGAGGAGACCGGAAGCCTGGACAACACACTGGACACCGTTGCCGACAGCTTCGAGATGGAGGCGGGTGATAAGACCAGGGCCGCCGTGGCGCTCATCCAGCCGGTGATGACGATAGTGATCGGCCTCATCGTCATGTTTATCGTCCTGTCCATGGTCCAGGCCATGTACTCCCTGTACGGGCAGATGTAGCATTATGGCGGGGGTCAGGGGAGTTACGAGAACAACCCCCTACTGACAGATGAGAACAACAAGACTGAGTAACAGAGTGCGAGGGGCCCTCCGGGGCGGCTCCCGGGGCGTGACCCTCATCGAGGCGCTGGTGGCCATGGCGCTGGTCGCTATCATCGCCGTCGCCTTCCTTGGCGCTCTAACTACGGCAGCCCGGTCCGCCGCCCTGGCCGACATTCGCACCAACGCCGAGAGCCTGGCGCGCAGCGAACTGGAGTACGTTAAGAGCCAGCCGTATAGCCTCGCTCCCTGGGAGTATGAAGCGACATCGGACTGCGCCACATGTGAACCTGAGGTGGCTCCAGATTGGTGCAA
>JAWOGR010000008.1:0-10389 GCA_046496625.1 Dehalococcoidia bacterium
CTGGTACGCGCCACGGCCCTGCCCACAACGGGAGGCAGAATTCTGTTCATGCCCAACCACAGTACCGCCCCCACCACTACTATTACCAGAATGGTGACGCCATGGGCGCCTAACCAGCTAACTACACCGGCCCATGCTAACTCAGGCATACGCTACCTCCTCTTCGCATCGTCTTCTCCGTTCACTACCCCCGCATTATTCTAGCGATAATCAGGCGCGTTGTATAGCGGCGGCTACTGGAGGTTCGAGAGGGCAACCATCCGTAACCTTGCTTCATGCTCCTCTGAACTGTGTTAGGCCCCGATAATGCATTCGAGAACGAGTTGTCACCTATATTGGCTTAGTCTATAATTGACGATAGGGTAGTCCGATATGCTGAGAATAGGCTTCAGGGTTTTCTTCCTCTCGTTGCTCGTGCTTTCGGTAGTAGCCGGCCTGGGCGGAAGCATCATCGCCGCGGCAAACCAGAACGCCGTGCACATACTCACTGTGGACGGGATAATCGTCCCGGTTGTAGCTGACTACATCGACAGGGGGATCAGCGACGCAGAGGAAAGAAACGCCTCTGTCTGCATCATCAAGCTCAATACTCCGGGAGGGCTCCTGGACACCACGGCCAACATAGTCGAGAGAATTCTGAACGCAGACGTGCCTGTGGTAGTCTATGTCTCACCACGGGGTGCCTGGGCCGCATCTGCGGGCACCTTCATCACCCTGTCCGCTCATATAGCGGCGATGGCTCCCGGCACGACTATCGGTGCCGCCACTCCCGTTGCCAGCGGCGAACTCTCGGAAGAGGAGAAACGGAAGATAACGGAGTTCACCGCCAAGTGGATGGAGACGATAGCCGAGGAACGCGGACGCAATATGGAAGAGGCACGGCTCGCTGTAACACAGAGTAAGTCCTTCAGCTACACGGAAGCACTGGAAGACAACCTCATCGACCTCCGGGCTGAGACCCTGGACGATCTCATCACCCGCATTAACGGGTGGCAGATCGTCCTGGCCAGCGGTGAACAGGTCATCATCGATACCACAGACTACGTGCCGGTAGAGGATGAGATGAATGCCGTTGAGAGATTCCTGCACACAATAAGCGACCCCAACATCGCCTATATCCTCTTCTCTCTGGCCACCGTCGGGTTGATGGTCGAGATCTCAAACCCGGGGCTGGTCTTCCCGGGAGTAGCGGGCGGCATCAGTCTGCTGCTGGCATTCTACTCGCTTGGTGTTCTCGAAGCATACTGGGGGGGGATAGCGCTCATAGTACTCGCCATGGGGCTCTTCATCGCAGAGTATTTCACTGAAACCTTCGGCCTGCTTACCACGGGAGGGGTCATCGCGCTGGTCATGGGCTCTTTGATACTGTTTACTCACCAGCCGGGAATCGAGGTACACCCGGGCCTGATTGCAGGTGTCGCCGTGGGATTCACCTCTTTTTCGATCTTCATCATCGGAGCTATTGTCCGCGGTCAAAGACGGCGCAAGGCTACAGGAGCCGAAGGTATGATCGGGAGCACTGCGGTAGCCAGGACGCCTCTCGACCCCACCGGCACGGTTCTCATCCAGGGAGAGCTATGGGCAGCAGTATCGGACGGCGGCACCATGGCTCCCGGTGAAGAGGTGGTGGTAACCAGGGTGGAGGAGCTGAAACTACGGGTCGCCAAGAAAACGAAGGAATGAGAAGGGAGTGTTTATGGATCTACTCACGGATCTCTTCCCCGACCTCTTCACGGGCTTCTCAATGCCCGCTATGGAGATGACAGGGCCCATTATCCTGGCCATAATCCTCGCGGTTGCCTTCATCGTCTTCGCCATCTATGCCATCATTAGAGGCCAACGACTCAAGATCTCAGCCGGGGTTGAGGATATGATAGGCAAGGAAGCTGTAGTGCGAACCACGCTTGAACCAAAAGGTACGGTCCTGGCTGAGGGCGAGCTATGGTCAGCAATATCCGAGGGCGGCAGAATCGAAGCCGGAGAGGAGGTGATAGTAACGAAGATAGAAGGATTGAGACTACGGGTGACAAAGAAGAATGAACGAAAGGAGGGGCAATGAACTATTTTATCTATTTTGTTATCGCGATGGTGGTGATCATATTCCTGTCGGCGGCCATCAAGATCGTTCAGGAGTATGAGAGGGGAGGAGTCTTCCGACTGGGTAGATTCGTAGGTCTGAGAGGACCGGGACTCATACTCATCATACCTTTCATCGAGCGCATGAGGAAGGTCGACCTGCGGGTGATCACGATGGATGTCGCCCAGCAAGAGTGCATCACTATGGACAACGTCACCGTAAGGGTTGACGCCGTAATCTACTTCAGAGTAGTCGAAGCTGCCGATGCCATTCTGAGGGTGCTGGACTACATGAAGGCAACATCGCTACTCGCTGCCACCAGCCTGAGAAATGTTGTCGGTCAATCTACGCTCGATGAACTGTTGGCCCAGCGGGACAGACTCAACGAAAAGCTGCAGGTAGTAGTCGATGAAGGCACCAATCCCTGGGGCATCAAGGTGAGCATGGTGGAGGTCAAGGATGTGCAGTTGCCTCAGACAATGCAGAGGGCCATGGCTGCCCAGGCCGAGGCTGAGCGAGAGAGGAGAGCCAAGGTAGTTCACGCCGAGGGTGAATACCAGGCAGCGGAAAAGCTGGCCGAGGCCGCCAGAGTTATCTCCAGCCAGCCGTCAGCGCTTCAGCTTAGATATCTCCAGACTCTGTCGAGCATTGCCACCGAGAGAAGCAACGTCATCCTGTTTCCTCTGCCCATGGACCTGCTGGCTCCATTTGTCCGGCCAGTTGATCCGGAGAAGCGCAAGTAGAATGGCACAGCCTCCGTTGGCATCACACAGCAGGTTCATCTAGTGCTGTCATTGGGATGCGCCCGAGGGGATCGCGGAACGACGAAGGCCCTCTGGAGACTGTAAGGGGCTGCGCGAAGGGCTCAGAGCGACGTCCGGACTACACCGTCGCAGGCCCCCGTTTACTGAGGCGCGGCAGTCTCCTCACGGGGCAGGAGACTGGCTGGCTATCAGCGACAAGGAATGCCCAGACTCAGGAGGAAGCATGGCGAGCAGTAGTAAGCAGGAGTGGCGTGAGACGAGTTTGACCTCGGCTCTGAAACGCGCAGCCGAGCGGCAGGAGAAGTTCGAGACGAGTTCCGGCATGGAGATCGATCCCGTCTATACACCGGAGGACGTTGATGGCTTCGACTACGCCCGAGACCTCGGCTATCCCGGGGAGTATCCCTTCACCCGCGGCGTTCAGCCCAATATGTACCGCGGCAGGATATGGACGATACGGCAGTATGCCGGCTTCGGCACCGCCGAGGAGACGAACCAGAGGTACCGCTATCTACTTGAGCAAGGACAGACCGGCCTGAGCGTAGCCTTCGACCTGCCTACACAGATCGGCTATGACTCAGACCATCCTCTGGCCAGGGGCGAGGTAGGCAAGGTCGGCGTAGCCATAGACAGCCTGCGCGACATGGAGATCCTCTTCCAGCAGATACCGCTGGACAAGGTGAGCACTTCCATGACCATCAACTCCACAGCGCCTGTTCTGCTGGCCATGTACATAGCGCTGGGCCGGAAACAGGGAGTCGATCAAGCCCAGCTTAACGGCACGGTACAGAACGACATACTGAAGGAGTACATCGCCCGCGGCACACATATCTTCCCTCCCCGCCCCTCCATGAGGTTGACTACCGACATATTCGCCTATTGCGCTGAGCACGTCCCGCGCTGGAACACGATCAGCATCAGCGGTTACCACATAAGGGAGGCCGGTTCGACCGCCGCACAGGAGGTCGGATTCACACTCGCCAACGGCATCGCCTACGTTAAGGCAGCTATCGATGCCGGACTCAGCGTGGATTCTTTCGCACCGAGGCTCTCCTTCTTCTTCAACAGCCATCTCAACTTCTTCGAGGAGGTGGCGAAGTTCAGGGCCGCGCGACGCCTCTGGGCGAGGATTATGAAAGAGGAGTTCGACGCCAAAGACCCGCGTTCCTGGATGCTCCGCTTCCACACTCAGACCGCCGGATGCACCCTGACCGCACCACAACCCCATAACAATATCGTGCGCACAGCGCTAGAGGCGCTAGCCGCAACGCTGGGGGGAACTCAGTCGCTGCACACAAACTCTTTCGACGAAGCCTATGCCCCACCTTCTGAGAATGCGGTAACCGTAGCTATGCGGACACAGCAGATCCTGGCTCACGAAAGCGGGGTTGCCGATGTTGTCGACCCCCTCGGCGGCTCCTACTTCATCGAGCACCTCACCGATAGACTGGAGAAGCAGGCAGAGGAGTACATAGGAAAGATCGGCAACCTCGGCGGCGCCGTGGTCGCCATAGAGCAAGGGTATCAGCAGAGGGAGATCCAGGACTCCTCGTATCGCTATCAAAAGGAGATCGAAACAGGAAAACGCACGGTGGTCGGTGTCAACAAGTTCGTCTCGCCCTATCCCGGGATAGAGGGGCTGCTTCGGGTCAAGCCTGAGGTAGAGCAGAGACAGAAGGAGAGGACCACCCGGGTGAGGAAGGACAGGGATAATCAGAAGGCTGAAATGGCGCTGAAGCGATTGGAGGATATCGCACAGGGCACCGACAACACTATGCCTGCTTTTCTCGAATGCGCGGAGTCTTACGCCACCCTGGGTGAGATGTGTGATGTACTGCGCAAAGTCTTCTCTACTCAGAAGGAATTCCTCGTGTTCTAAGTACCGGCACGTGATAGACAGAATTGACTGTAAAGGGAGGCTAAATGGCCAGAGAAGTTGACCACATCGGCATCCTGGTGAGCAATCTTGATGAGGCGACGAAGCTCTATCAGGACTGCTTTGGTGCCAGGATCGAGAAGACCGAGACTCTCCCGGACCGGGGGGTAAAGGCCACCATTCTCTCGCTGGAACGGGGGACCAGGCTGGAGTTGCTAGAACCCATTCCCGGCAGCAACATGGCCAGAATCCTGGAGAAAAGAGGAGAAGGGCTTCACCACATAACCTTCGAGGTTGATGATATAGACGATGATCTCGCCCGCCTGGATGAGATGGGAGTGGAGTTGATCGATAAGAAGTCCCGCCCGGGCCTTGAAGGCATGGTCGCCTTCATCCACCCGAAGTCGCTGAGAGGCGTGCTGATCGAGCTCTGTCAGAAGGTCCAGGAGGGATAGAAAGATGGCCGAAGATAGGATTCGCGTTCTGGTGGCCAAGCCCGGCCTGGATGGGCATGACCGGGGTGCCAAGGTGGTAGCGAGAGCCCTGAGGGACGCCGGTATGGAGGTGATCTACACGGGAATCAGGCAGACCCCCGAGATGATCGTGGAGGCAGCCGTCCAGGAAGACGCCGACGTAGTCGGGCTGAGCATCCTGTCCGGGGCACACCTCGAACTCTTCCCGTCGGTTACTGAGGGCCTGAGAAAGAAGGGGTTAGATGATGTCCTTGTCATCGCCGGCGGCATAATACCTGAAGATGATATACCGGCTCTGCGGCAAATGGGTGTCAGGGGTGTCTTCGGTCCGGGTACCTCGACGCAGGACATAATAGGCTTCATCCGGCAGGAAGTAGTCGCAGAGTAGAACGCCGGTCAGGCGATGCGCCGGGCCATGCCGACAACCTCGGTGATGTCCTCAAATCCGTTGTCCATCATGAAGTGCTCTATTCCCTCCAGTATTGAGAGATAGCTAGCGGGACTGGTCAGGCCGGCAGTACCGACCTGCACCGCGGTGGCTCCAGCCATGATGAACTCCAGGGCATCCCCGGCCGATAAGATGCCGCCGCATCCTATCACGGGTACACCGCTCACCTCCGCGGTCTCGAATACCATTCGAAGGGCTACGGGTTTGATGGCCGGCCCCGAGAGTCCACCCATTACGTTCCCCAGCGACGGCTTCCTGGCGGCAACGTCGATCGCCATGCCCCTGAGCGTGTTGATAAGGCATATGGCATCGGCACCGGCCTCTTCCACAGCCAGGGCGATCTCCTTGATATCGGTGACATTGGGACTCAGTTTGACTATGACCGGCAAGCTTGTGGCCGACTTGACCGCAGACGTCACCCGGGCGGCGAGCTCGGGATCCACACCGAATTCCATGCTCCCGGCAGACACATTGGGACAACTGATGTTCACCTCAATGCCGCTTACTCCGGGCACACCCTCCAGCCTGCCTGCCACGGCGGCATATTCCTCGACTGTTTCCCCGGCCACATTGACGATGACGGGCACCTGCCATCCGGCCCACACGGGCGCCTTGTCCCTTATGAGGGCATCGACGCCGATGTTCTCTAGGCCGACAGCATTAAGCACGCCTCCGGCAGTCTCAACAAGTCGCGGCTGTGGGTTGCCTTCCCGGGGCCTGAGAGTGGTTCCTTTACAGACGACGGCACCCAGCTTCTGAATGTCCGTGATTTCACCGAACTCAACGCAGTAGCCGGCTGTGCCGGAGGCTATCATAACAGGATTGGACAGAGGCAACCCCCTGTGATGCCGGGGCGCCAGTTCAACGAACAGCCTGGGTGAGCCCGTCATTGCTCAAGACTTTACCACTGCTCAGAGCAAAAAGAAAGGTGTCCCCAGCCTCAACGCTGCTTGATCAATGTCCTGGCCACCTCCGCCGCCTTCTTGCCCGAGAGAAGCATGCCGCCGAAGATCGCGCCCATCCTCGGCGAGCCGAAGACGGCATTCGCCGTCATCCCGGCAACGAGCAGACCGGGGTAGACCTCCCTGGTATTCTCCATAATCTCGCTTTCGCCCCTCTCCGCCCACATAGAGCCCTCCCCCATCACGTCTCCCGTCTGCGTCTTCAGCCCCTTGCCCAGCTTCCTCACAACGATACGGCAGACTTCCGCATCATGGCCGGTGGCATCGAGGGCCACCTTGCACCTTACGGTGAGCGGATCAACGTGAAGCTTCGACCATGAGACGGCGCTCCAGTTCAGGACCAGTCCCGCTATCCGCTTGTCTTCACGAATCATGACATCTTCAACACTGATAAGATTGAAGACCCTCGCTCCCGCCTTTATCGCCTTCGCACAGATGCTTGAGGTGGCCTCCAGAGAATCGCCGATATAGTACCCCTTCGAGTGTTCTCTGACCGAAACGCCGAACTCCTCCAGTATCTGTTTGCCTTCTTCCTGGAGTACGATCTTGTTGAACATCATCCCTCCCCCGGGCATGCCTCCCCCAACGCGAAGCTGTCGCTCGAATACGGCCACCTTCACGTGCTCCTTCGCCAGATAATAGGCCGTGACCAGCCCGGCCGGCCCTGCCCCTGCAATCGCGACATCGACATCAAGGGCCTCCATGAAATCCTTCATGTAGCTTTCCACGATAGCACGGGAGATCAGAACTTCATCCATTCTTAGTTAACCTCCATTCGATCACAAATTCAGTTGCCCCGAGAAGGGACAGCCAGCACGAACCTACCTGCATTCCTGATCCAGCCAGTCAAGATAGTCTTCATTGCCGGCAACAATGGGCATTGCGACTATCTCGGGCACCTCATAGCTATGCACGCTCTTCACCAGATCAACCACCTCCGGAAACAGCGCTGCCTTCGTCTTGACGATGAGCAGGCTCTCCCTCTCGGAGTCTATCTTCCCCTTCCACCAGAAGACCGAGTCCACTCCGGGCAAGACGTTCACGCAGGCCGCCTTCCTCTCACCGACCAGCAACCGGGCGATATCGCGACCCTCCTCCTCTCCACTCACCGTGATGAAGACGACCAACCTCTCTGTCGGGCCCGTCATCTCGCCCCGATCTTTAGCATCTTATCGACCGCGTCCCTGGCCCTGAGGCGTATATCTTCGGGAACCTTCACCTCGGGCCCCATCTCCTCCAGAGACCACAGAACCTTCTCCAGCGTTATCGACTTCATGTTGGGACAGATCGCCTGCTCCGATACGGGAATGAACCTCTTCCCGGGGTTCTCCTTCCGAAGACGGTGTATTATCCCCATCTCCGTTCCCACTATCATCTCCCCCACATCGTCCCGCTGCGCATATCTACACATGCCGCCGGTGCTCAGCACCTCATCGGCGAGCGCAATCACCTCCGGCCTGCACTCAGGGTGCACTACCAGCTTTGCTTTCGGATGCTCCTTCTTCAGCTCGCCGACCCTATCGGCAGTTATCCTGGCATGAGTGGGACAGAAGCCGGGCCACAGGATCATCTTCTTGCCGGTCCTGGTTGAGACATAGTGCCCCAGATACTGGTCGGGGATGAACAATACGTCCTCGGCATTCAAACTCTCGATGACCGCCACCGCGTTGGCGGACGTGCAGCAGATGTCCGATTCCGCCTTGACCTCGGCTGAGGAGTTAACATAGCAGACCACCACCGCGTGAGGATGCTCCTGCTTCTTCTCCCGCAGACGTTCCGCGGTAATCATGTCCGCCATGGGACAGCCGGCATGCACGTCGGGCAGCAGCACCACCTTGTCCGGAGACAGGATAGCAGCTGTCTCGGCCATGAAGTGGACTCCGCAGAAGACGATAACGCCGGCATCGGTCCCCGCCGCCTGTTGACTCAGTTCCAGCGAATCGCCGACGAAGTCCGCTATATCCTGCACCTCGCCCAGCTGGTAGTTATGGGCGAGGATCAGTGCCCCCCTTCTCTCCCTCAGTATCCGGATCCGCTCTATCAGTCCAGTTTCCCTGTCATCCATCCCTCTTGATCCTCCAATCATGGGTGTAGACATTCATCCTCCTCCCCCGGACGAAGCCAACAAGGGTCACCCCCAGATCAGCCGCAAGTCTCAGCCCTAAGCTGGTGGGAGCGGACTTGGAGACAACTATCGGTACGTTCCTCCTGGCCACCTTAAGCAGAATCTCAGAGGAAATCCTGCCACTGGTTACAACGATACGATCGTCGGTTGCGATGCCGCTCAGGATGCACTCTCCGAATACCTTGTCTATTGCGTTGTGCCTGCCGATGTCTTCGCTGAACACCAGGATATCTTTGACATCACATAGCGCTGCACTATGAACACCCCCGGTTGCCCTGTAGACCTGGGAGCGACGCTGAAACTCCCTGACCAGGGCCAGGACCTCAGGTGCCGATATCTCCGTCCGCGACTCGACCTTGAACTGACCATGAACATCGCTGGCGCTGTAGAACGAGGCTCCTCTACCGCATCCCGACGTTATGAACCTCCTGAACAGAGCATCGCCGGAAGGCATGTCGACGCCATCTCCCTCCACCCTAACCACACCCCTGACATCATCGACTATCGTCTTCTTGATCTGCTCCTTACCGTCAAGCAACCCCTCCGACACGAGAAACCCTACGGCCAGGTACTCCGGATCACTAGGCGAACACAGCAACGTCGCCAGTTCCCGATTGTTCAGGATAACGGTGAGCGGAGACTCCCTCACCACCAGGTCTTCCATAGTGTCACTTCCCTTCTCAGAAAGCCTCAGTATGGGGACCTGATCCGTCTGACTATTCACTGTTCTCTACTCTTATGTCGTCCCCGGCCCTCACGGCCCCCCCACGGAGCACCCGTGCAAATATCCCTTCCTTCGGCATTATGCACTTGCCTATCTGCTTGTAGATGGCACACCCTCGGTGGCACTCCTTGCCGATCTGTGTGACCTCAAGCCGAACATCGGTTCCGATGGCGATCCGCGTGCCTACAGGCAGGGAGGCCAACTCCAGCCCCTCCGTAGTAAGATTCTCGGCGAAATCCCCGGGGTTCAGTTCCAGGCCCAGCCCCCTCATCTTGTCTATGCTCTCCGTCGCCAGGAGACTCAGCTGACGATGGTTACCGCAGTCCGCATGGGCATCCCCCTCAAGGCCGAAATCCTCCGTGAGGATGCCCTCGGCTATCGGCTCCTTTGTGGTGCCCTTCTCTTCGCTTCTGCAGACCGCTACTATCTTAGCCACTGTCTATCATCCCGGCAGAGTGCAAGTAAGCCCGTGATCAGCCTCTCCCGACTCTCAATTATACACGCCTCATACCGCTCGCGCTATAAGAGTGAGAAGACGTAGCCCAACAGCACGGACATGCTGCTAACGACCAGAAGAAAGATGGCCAGGATCCTGGCACCGAACTCCCTTCTCATGACCAGAATGGTGCCCCAGCTGGTAACGGGACCCACCAGCAGTATCAGCATCCCCGCACCGACGTTCATCCCCTGTGACAGGAGGGCATGAACAAGAGGAACGCTGCCCGTAGAACATATATACATTATCAGGCCAAAGCCAAGGCCGAACAGATACCCGAACACACCACCGAGATGGGTGCCCACAAAATCCCCGACCGGGGCCACCACCGCCACAACTGCCGCCAGGACAATGCCAAGGAGCAACCAGGGCCCGATGTCCCTCAACATATCGACAAAGGCATATCTCAACACGTGCTTTATCCGGTGAGATACCTGTCGAGAG
>JAWOGR010000028.1:0-2852 GCA_046496625.1 Dehalococcoidia bacterium
CTCCGACAGGAGTTGCGAGTCTTCGGACCTCGACTGAGCCGGGACTGAGTTTGATGGGATTGCTGAGATGGATGTCTGCACACGAGCCTGCAGGAGGTTCACCTTGTGGTCTGGTACTACATCAACAGGTTCTGGAGTGTTGTCCTCAACTCCGGAATATCCTTCTTCGCAGTATCCCCAACCGCATCGAGGTCGACACCAAAGTAATCGTGAATGAGCTTATCCCTCATAACGGCTATATCTCTCCAGGGGATGTCTGGATGTGCCGCTCTCAGCTCAGCAGAGATCTTCTTTGCGGCCTCGCCAATCACCTCGACCTGCCTGATCACCGCGTCCTGGTGAAGACCGCTTGCCAGAAACTCTTCGCATGTCATATCACCGGTGTATTCCTCGACCCGGGATATGGCGTCAAGCATATGCCGGAGGTATACGGAGTCGCCCTGCCTCACCCGTAGATCACCTCCATTTCCTGCTTCACCATATCAACCAGGTAAGGGCTTATCGACTTCTCGGTAAGCAGGTCCACTTTTACTCCTACCGCTTCATGAAGCTCTCTCTCAATCCTCACGAGGTCAAGCAGGCTCTTCCTGGCTGAGAACTCCACGAGGACATCAATGTCACTTCCTTGTCTTTCCTCTCCCCTGGCATAGGAGCCGAAGACGGCGACCCTGGTCGCACCCTGTTCTCTGAGTGCCTGAGCGATCTGGCGGAGCACCATGTTTCTGTTCATGCGGACCTCTGACAACACAGTATATGTGTCTGTCGACTGCTAACGTGGCTAATCATACGACATGGGCGCACGGCAAGCAAGTGTGCTATTGAGCTTACTATGTGCAGGTACGGGCGGAGGGGGAGCAGTGGATGGTGATTGGTGAGTAGTTCATTGAGTTTGTTGGGTTCGTTGGTTCTATCGTCAGACGGGGCTGCCATCCGAAGCTACGTGCTCTGAAGGAGTTCTTTCGCCTTGTTCACGAACTCCCTGACGGTGTTCATCCTTCCTGAGACATCGAGGACATCCGCCTCACGCACTCGGTGATACTCGTGGGACAGAAGGTTGCGGTAGAAGACCAGCCTGGATAGCTCCGCGCCCAGGCTTGCGGTGACGATCTTGTCCCGGGCCAGAAGCTCGAAAATCCCCCTGTAAGTGGACGGCATTCCGAGGTTCTTTGCCGCTACCAGTTCCTCTCCCAGGTCTATGGTTCTATTGAGGATCGAAAACAGCACCATGGAGGCGGCATAGAAACTCCGCCTGTCATCCAGGTCACTGACTTCTGTTATATTCAGCTCTTGCAGGTCGCTCAGGTATCTCTCGATGTCGCCGATTATGCTGGCTATTCTCTCCCTGTCATACATTCCGCCTCCCTTGGAGTAACCGGTCGCAGTGCCTCTTTAACATCGACTGCATATCCAGATAGATGTCAAGTGTCTTAACCTTGATTCTGTGTAGCTCCAGTTCGTCTCTTACATACAGTGGCCTTCCCTCACGGAGAACCCTGAATCTGATCACCGGCGGCAGGTCCCAGAACAGGACCACATCTATATTCCTCGAGGAATTCCCCATAATCTCCTCTTTCGCCTGCCTGGAGATGTCCCTCTCCGTGATCACACAGATGTCCAGATCAGAGGTCGGCCCGGCAGTGCCCCTGGCATGAGAACCGAACAGGTAGACCGCTATGACCGCTGGCCTCTTCAACTCCTCCACTATCGACCCCATTATGCTGAGTACGTCGGGTCTAGGACGCGTGACCGTTGTTCTCATATCGTCGCCTCTTCATCCTTTGTACTGACTTCCTCTCACTACCGGCCCTTGATCTCCGGCATCGGCTAGGCCATAGTCTAGAGTTGGCAATCCGATTAGTCAAGACACAATGCTCCAGAGACAGTGATTGCCACAGGCGACCTACCATGAGTCCATCGAATCCATTGCCTCCAGCGGCCACCGGCGATCACTGACCCGCAAACTCAACAAACCCAACAAACCCAAGCAACTCAACGAACTCAAGAATCGTAGGGGAGGGCCTTGCGCCCTCCCGTTCCCTCCCTCTCAGCCCCTCCTGAGCGAGATCATGCGGTCACCGAATCTGCGCTGAGCGAGGCCGAAGTCCACCCGCAATGCTACTGCCGGCCAGGACCGATAAGTCAAATTACCGGGCCTCTCAGACGCAGTCATTGGCCTGCTTGCCGCGCTAACGGGTGGGATCTGGACTTGTCGGCCCCAACGACAACGAAAAGACCTTCCAGTCTGTGGCCGTATTCATCGATAAGCTGCTTAAGGCGAGGCCACTTCAAACCACGATCATGCACGTCGAATCGCAGTAAGACTACAGCATAGGCTGGTTTCTCAAGGCGATAGACGAGCTCACCAAAATCCTTGTCTTCAGTGATCAGTACTCTCTCTTCAGCAGATGCCTTGTCAAGAACCTCCTTGTCCAGGGCACCAGGGCTGAGTTCCTTGATGTAGACTGTGTCATGCCCCTCAGCCCTCAGTAGCGAGACCAACCCGGCATCACAACACTCGTCGGCGATGAACTTCACGGTCTGCTGCCCGAAGCAAAGACTATCTCCGACTCTGCCAGGTAGTCCGCGGCAAACTCCTGAGCAGCAAGAATATCGCCCGGCTCCAGGTGAGGGTGGTCCTTCAGGATCTCTTCAGGTGTCATGCCGCCCGCTAGCTTTCGGAGGATCTGCTCCACCGTAATCCGCGTCCCCGCAATCACGGGTTTCCCAAACATGACGTCCGGGTTTATCTCAATGCGTTCATGTCTCTTCATCTCGTTGCCTCCTGCCACAGTCGTCATTATAGCAGATTCGGAGTGTTCGTCCCCATGTCATGCCGGATCACCGACAGGAGT
>JAWOGR010000060.1:0-4323 GCA_046496625.1 Dehalococcoidia bacterium
CGTTGATCCTGGCCGTCGGCGTCGCTGTAGTCGCAACTCTGTATCCGGCACTCCGCGCAACGAGGGTCAAGGTGGCTGACTCCTTCAGGTCTCTGTGAGGCAAGAATGCTTGATGTGAGAGGCGTGTCAAAAGTCTACGGCGAGGGCACCGCAAGGGTGGTCGCCCTTGACGAAGTGTCGCTGAGGGTAGATCGGGGCGACTTCGTAGCTATTATGGGCCCTTCGGGAAGCGGGAAGTCTACCCTGTTGAATGTCATCGGCGGCCTTGACCGTCCTTCGGCTGGCGAGGTCTTGTTGGACGGGCAGCGCATCGATGGTGCAGACGAAAACGCTCTGGTCGACATCAGAAGGGGTAGCATCGCCTACGTCTTCCAGCAGTATCATCTGTTGCCATCGCTCACCGCCCTGGAGAACGTGCTCTTGCCCCTGCTGTTTCGTGGAGTGAAGGAAGGAACACACAAGGCTCTGGATCTGCTGACTAGAGTAGGTCTGGAAAGACGAGCAGGGCACAAGCCGGGCCAGCTAAGCGGCGGTGAGCAGCAAAGGGTGGCGATCGCCAGAGCTCTGGTTGGAGATCCGTCCCTTATCCTGGCCGATGAGCCGACCGGCAACATGGACCAGAAAACGGGGATGGAGATTCTGGATCTGTTCTGCCAGCTGAACATGGACGGACATAGTATCATCATGGTGACGCATAATCCTGAGACAGCGAAGCATGCGGGACAGTTGATAGTGCTGGAGGACGGACGAATCGCAGACAGAGTTGACCAAAGGGGGGACAAGAGAAATGGAGACTAAGAAAGAGACTTTGAATGGAACAAGGAGAGAACAAGAGTTCGAGCTAACCAACAGGAGGGTGAAGAGGAACAGGCTGGTGATAACGCTAGTGGTGCTTGTGGCGACAATGGTGGTTCTTACCTCCTGTCCTTCCCCGGGTGATGGCGGACTAAACAATGTGTCGATAGGGGCAACGTGGATTGAGCCACACGTAGTAGGTGACAGTGTATCAATACCGGTAAGCGAGGTTGAGAACCACCGGAATGTTCACTTCAGGGTCGAGACAGAGAGTGGCGATATGAACTTCATGGCGTATGTGCTGAACGGTCAGATTCATGTTCGGGCGAGTGTCTGCCCGCCATGCCGGGGGATAGGATACTCTCTTGACAAGGACGTTCTTGTCTGTGATATGTGCGCAACCACTTTCAGAGCCGCAACCGGAGACGGCATTAGAGGGGCCTGTGTCAACTATCCGAAAGCGGCAGTGCCGTATGACACTGTCACCGGCAACATAGTGATGAATATGGCTGACCTTATCGCTGCGTATCAGGATACCCTGGAACCCGGCTGACCCTAGAGGAGGTGACGTATGGACTTGAAGAGGCAGAAGGACATGATGCAGAATGACGATCGAGCGGGAGCAGCCGAAGCATATGACTGATGAAATGAGGAAGACAACCCTCCCCGTGACAGGTATGACCTGTGCGTCCTGCGCGGCTGCCATTGAGAAGGGCCTTGCCGGGCTGCCCGGGGTGTACCGGTCAAACGTCAACGTGGCGAGCGAGGACGTATCGATCGAATACGATCCGCAGAAGATCGACATCAAGACACTGGTGAGAACCATCTCCGATGTTGGCTACGGCGTTGGTCTGGAGAAGGCGACCTTCGGTGTGGGTGGTATGACCTGTGCCTCCTGTGTTGCCAACGTTGAGAAGGCCCTGGCTAAGCTGCCCGGTGTGATATCGGCCAGCGTCAATTTGGCCAGTGAGAAGGCTACGGTTCAGTACGTTCGAGGCGAGACCGGCATGGCCGATCTCAGGTCGGCGGTGGAGGCGGCAGGCTATTCGGTGTTGGATGAGCAGAAGGAGGAGCAGAGGGTTGACGACGACCTACTGAGAGTGCAGAATGCAAAGAGGCGTTTCATGTTCGCCATCGTCCCGGCAGGGGTGGCCTGGACCTTGATGCTTCTCTCCATGGCCGTTGCGATCCCCGGGTATGGCCTGATTATCGCAGTGCTCGGTTTTCCCGTTGTGTTCGTGGTTGGCTGGCCTACGCACCTTGCCAGTCTGAAGGCGATCCGAAGCCGCCGGGCTAATATGGACGTCCTCATATCGCTCGGCTCTGTGCCGCCGTATTTCATGGGGATAGCCGCACTCATCTGGGGCGGGCCGGGCTTCATCGAGATGGCGATGGGAATCGTATCCTTCCACCTGCTGGGCCGGTTCCTGGAGACCAGGGCCAAAGGCCGGGCCTCTCAGGCGATCAAGAAACTCCTGCAACTGGGGGCCAAGACCGCCCGGATACTGGTAGACGGTGAGGAGAGGGAGATAGATATCGCAGAGGTGAAGGTGGAAGACATCATGGTCGTCAGGCCGGGCGAGAAGATCCCCACCGACGGAGTGGTGGTCGAGGGGGAGAGCGCCGTCGACGAGTCCATGGCCACCGGCGAATCGATGCCTGTGAACAAGAAGACGGATGACACGGTCATCGGGGCGACAATCAACCAGCAGGGCCTGCTGAAGGTTCGGGCGACTAAGGTGGGCAAGGATACCTTTCTGTCTCAGGTCATCAGGATGGTGGAAGAATGCCAGGGATCCAAGGTACCCATCCAGGAGTTCGCCGACAGGGTGACGGGTTACATGGTGCCGGCGGTGCTGGGAATAGCACTTCTCACGGCGGTCAGCTGGCTCTTGTTCCCCGGCTTCTTCATGAGGATCATCACCTGGGGGGCTGTCTTTCTACCCTGGGTGAACCCCGATCTGGGGCCGGTTACGCTGGCCATCTTTGCCAGCATCGCCGTTCTGGTCATAAGCTGCCCCTGCGCACTGGGACTGGGCACGCCCACTGCCCTTATGGTGGGCACCGGCATGGGGGCCGAGAGAGGCGTGCTGTTCCGCCGCGGAGACGCGCTGCAGACGATGAGCGAGGTGCACACAATCGTCTTCGATAAGACGGGGACTATCACCAGAGGCAAGCCCGGGGTCACCGATATCTTCGTCAACGGTGGGATGGAAGAGGGGGAGATACTTCAACTTGCCGCCGGGCTAGAACAGGGGTCGGAGCACCCCCTGGGACAGTCCATAGTCGCAGAGGCCAGGCAGCGTGGGATGGAGCTTAGGAGTGTGGACGGCTTCGAAGCCATCACGGGAAAAGGGATCAAAGGCAGGGTCGATGGCAGGGACGTGCTGGTAGGCAACCAGAAGTTGATGAGCGACTTCGAGGTCGATTTCAGTGAAGTGAAGGGCAGACTCGGTGAACTTGAGGACGAGGCGAAGACGGCCATGCTGGTTGCGGTGGATGGAAGGATTGCCGGGGTCATCGCCATGGCCGACACTTTGAAAGACGACTCGGTTCAGGCAATCGCAGAACTGCGAAGGATGGGACTGGAGACCGCCATGATCACTGGAGATAACCAGAGAACGGCCGCTGCAATCGCGAAGCAGGTGGGGATCCAACGGGTGCTGGCCGAGGTATTGCCAGAGGACAAGGCAGCCGAGATCAGGCGCCTGCAGGATGAGGTAGGGGTTGTGGCCATGGTGGGCGACGGCATCAACGATGCTCCGGCTCTTACGCAGGCCGATGTTGGCATTGCGATAGGCACCGGTACGGACATCGCCATCGAGTCGTCCGACATCACTCTGGTGAGAGGAGAACTGAGCGCCGTGGTCACTGCGGTGAACCTTTCCCGGGCCACCTTCAGAAAGATCAAGCAGAACTACTTCTTCGCCTGGGTGTACAATGCTGTGGCTATCCCCATGGCGGTGATGGGTCTGCTGCACCCTATGGTCGGTATGGCGGCGATGACAGCCAGTTCGCTCAACGTGGTGACCAACTCGCTGCGTCTGAGAAGGGCCAGGGTTGAACCGGACTGGCAGCGGCGCTGAGCGGAGGGTATCGTGAGCCGTGTTATACTGTGTGGCTTGGAGATCGAAGATGATAGGAGCTGTTGACGGGGAGAACGTCCGCGCTTTTCGGGTGACTCGTGAAGCTATGACGCTGATCGTGCCCAGGATTATGTTAAGGAGCGATAGTAAGTGAAACGGATATAATTGCTGATTGTATGTAATCTTCAATATTTCCTTCAGCGTGTCGGCAAAGACGATTATGAGTATGCCAATCTTCACACATTCTTTTACATGGGCAAACTGGGTAAATTCTTTAAGGAAAATACACTGCTTAACCAGGAATTCGTTAAGAATAACAAACAAACTATCAGGCAATACCTTGAATCTGCAGATAAAGATCTCACGGTAACCGGATTTGTCAGGTATACCCTGAATGATTAAACCGAATTAAAACCCATTATTCCATCATTGACTCACCCCG
>JAWOGR010000101.1:0-5747 GCA_046496625.1 Dehalococcoidia bacterium
CCACCGAAGTCCGTTTCGGGATTGTCCTTGCCGAGCATCGATAGCGCCAGGGCCAGAGTTGCGCCACAGGCCGAGCATAGGGTCTGCCCGGGATGAGGCGCGGAAAGCCCCGTTATCTTCGTCGGGCCCAGCAACTCCTGGTCCGGTTCAAACCGCCACTCCAGCTGCTCCTTGAGCGATTCCAGCTCCTCCCCAACAGTCCCGATCGCGGCGAGGTCGAAAGAGCGACGGTGCCGCCCTGCAAACTCACTCAGGTAGTCGATCTCAGCGGGATCCACTCCAAGTATCGTCGCGCCCACTACATCACACTCAAAGACATCCCTGCCTGCGATGATCAGGTCCTTGCGGTAAGCCTTACCTGCCAGTGTCTCCGGCCCCTTCTCGAGCATGTATATGCCATCGATTAAGACGAGGTCGCTCCTGACGGCATCGTTCAACAGGCTGATCAGCCTATCCAGTCGCTTGCTGGTGTGAAACCTCTTCTTCGAGTCGGGGCTGAGGCACCCCTTCAGATTCTTGAAACCGAGGGACACCTTTGTCTGAAAGTGGGTCTTCAGAACGGGAAGGTTGATGAGGAAGTCCGCCTTCATGGCTTCTCTGGCAACCCTGACGCTTATCCCTCCCAGATCAACCTCGCGAAACGGCCCCCGATTCAAATCGACAAGCTTAACACCGTGTTTTCGCGCCACCCTATCAAGGCCGGTGCCCCTGAAGCCGTGTTTCGTGTAGGGATCGAGTTCATCGAAGATGTTGATGATGGCGCCTTCACCGATCGAAATGTCCCGACAGCCATGTTCGAGCAGCAGTTGCACGACCGCCTCCACAACCGTCGTGGTGGTTACCATCCCGTAAGGAGGCATCGTGTTGTGTCGGAAGCAGTTGTTGGGCTTTATGAGAACCCTGTGGTTCTTACCCAGGTTCTCGAATCCATTGCACAACTCAACGGCCCTGCGTATCGAGTCCGGCGTCCCGTCATACTTGACCAGCGATACGGTCATGCTTCCTGCACTCCGAAATCGTAGTTCCTGATCTCCTCACTATAGAGGGCCAGGAAAGCCCGGGCCTGTTCGTCCGAGAAGAAGGCAGGCCTGTAGGTAAGAGAGACATTGAGAGTCCTGTTGTAGGTGCCCGCGGCGATGCTGAGCCCCATCGGGCTCACCACGGGCGCAGAGCCGATAACATTCAGTATCCGGGCATTCCCCATCGTGCTCACTGCCGCCTCTTCGGAGCGCGGTTCTGACCATACAGAGCCGATATTGGTGAGCACAATAGTGTCCACATATGTCCTGGTGATCATCAGGAACCTGCACACCAGTTCCATAATGAACAGAGGAAAGCGGGAGCAGAAGTAGAAGTAGTAGACAAGGGCAAAGGCCATTCTGTTCGCGGCCGCCTCGGAGGTCTCGGATCTCACCTTCTTGAGCAGTCTCGTGGCATCAGCTCTGTCATCCGGCGTTGTTGACAGCGAAAGCCACGAGGCTTGATTGGATACGACACCGCTGAAGCCCCTGGGGCTGATGTTCACCGGAGCCATAATGCGTATCCTGTTGCTCGACTTCCCGTGCATGCTGTTCCATTTCTCCACCACCCTGTAGCATGCTGCCAGGAGAAGATCGTTCAGCGTGGCACCGACCAGCCTGGCTCTAGCCTGAATGAAAGCCAGTTCGCCGGGGTCAATAGCGGAAAAGCAGAAGCGGAGCTCACGTGACCGCCCGGATCTATCACGAAACACCCGTGTCGGCAGAGCCAGGGTAGAGAGAACAAAGCGATGAAAGAGGCTGAACAGGACCTTCCTATAGTAGTGATCGACCTTCACCCTCTGGCTGTGTGCGAACTCCAGCAGTTCGTCTCCCTTGCGGTCTATGCGCATCTCCTCAGCAGCAACCAAAGGCGGTGCCTCAGCCTGGCCATCGCTGCCAATCTGGCTGTTGTAGGCTTCGACGACCGTCCTGACGAAGATCAGTGCGCGGAGACCATCCGCCGAGTAGTGATGGACGGCAAAGACCAGTGACGATTCCGTCTCGCTCTCTCTCAGTAGAAGAATCCTGAACGGGAACCCGGTGCGGAGATCCATTGGCAGGTTCATCCAGCCGGCGATGTAGCCATCACGGTCGCTGACCTTGAGGTGCGCCAGGTCTGCCACCGTCAACATTCCTGTCCCGGTGTCCTCCTGGATCTCGCGAACCGGTCTGAGCCTCCTGGTGCGAAGAATGGTCCTCATAACGGGATGGACCTCTTGCGCCATAGTGATGGCCCGGTTTAACCTATCTGCATCCACCTCGCCCTGCATCCTGACGATCCCATAGAGGATCATCGGCTCATCTATGCCGTCGAGAGCCAGAAGGCACTTGTCCACGCAGTTCAGAGGAATCGAAGCGGGTGAACTCGTCGTCTTACGTAGCATATCAGTCCGCAACAGGTCGGGCCAGACAGACTGCCCTACTAGTTACCTGACCCATCGGGGCAACAACCCGGTGAATCGGGCCACTCGCAGCTATCCCGACTCCTCTACTCTCTTCTTCGTCGCCCGGGCGATCTCCTCCGAAACCACCTGACCTCCCCGCTTCGCCAGCAACGCCAGGGCTCCCGAGACCTCGCCTCCTACAGTGACCCTTGTCCTGTTATCGATAAGCTCGAGGATGTAGAACCGTGTCAGGTTGGTGAGCAGCGCCCAGACTCTGCCAACAGGGGCATCGATCTCTATGCCGCTCTCGAGTATCATAGCTGTGAACCCCTTCTTGCCGAGTAGCATACAACATCGTCCGCAGTTACACAATCGGCAGTTTGACTCCTACCCCTCCACCGAGGAATGACCCGCGGCTCACCATCCAGTCCAGTCCGATGAGCTTCATTCTGCGTATGTGCGCCGCCAGCGAAAGGAAGCGACTATCGCTCTTCCAGGGCACGGGATTCCGACGGCGGACGGGGGAAGGGCGGACGTTGACCTTCACCATACCGACGTAATCTATCGGCCATCTCACAATCACTAAGACTGCTCCGATGGATCTCAGTTTCAAGCCTGATCCCTTCGTCCAGGGGCAATGACAGGCCTCCATACACAGCCCTGCGGTCGTTCCTCAGACTGACCCGGGGGTATTGCAGCATACTCTCTGCCAGTTCCAGCGCCCGCGGCAGAGCTTGTCCGTCAGGAACGACCTCCTGCACCAATCCCATCCGCAACGCACGGTCTGCATCGATTACGATGCCGGTCTCGATCAGATAGAGCGCGTTACCCAGGCCCACGATCCCGGGCAGGCGCTGTGTGCCTCCATCGATGAGCGGCACGCCCCAGCGGCGGGCGGGGTCGCCGAAGCTGGCACTCACACAGGCGATGCGGAAGTCGCACCAGCAGGCCAACTCCAGGCCGCCGGCCAGGCAGTAGCCGTTGACCGCCGCAATGGTAGGCTTCTCCAGGTCCGCAATGCGTGAGATGCCCATCGGTCCGGACTCGTCGACCCCCGGACGCGCCATCAGGCTCTCCACATCCTTCAGGTCTGCCCCTGCACAGAACGACACATCGCCCGCTCCGGTGAGGACAAGCACGTCGAGGTCGGGTGCCGTGCGGAATGATGCGACGGCCTCGAATAGCATCTGTGCCGTCTCACCGTCCACGCAGTTCCGAACCTCGGGACGGTTGACGGTCACTATGATCGCGCGCCCTCTGCGCTCAGTTTCCACCTTGGCCATGATATATCTCCGGCAACGCAGTCAGAACAGTCATCCTCAACCGCACTCAACTCCGGGCATGAGTGCCGGGCGAGTCCAACGTTCGATCATCTCTCACACACCCACAAACTATCAGAAACAGGGCTGAATAGTAGGTGATCATGATGAGATAGCCCGCAGCGGGTACCCCAGCAGCGAACCTATCTACGGCGATCAGCGAGTCGGAGATGATGAAAGAAACGGCTCCGTAAAGGACGAGCTTGCCTTCCTGTGCCCGCAACGCGGCGAAGATGCCCATCGTAGTTATCACCGCCACGTAGACGAAGACAGGAACCATGAACTCACCAAGGTGAGGTTTGAGCACAGCGGACATTGCCGCCGCATATGCAACCAGAGCGATAACCACGGGGAGCCTGGACTTCCTTCGCTTCAGGCTCCGCGCAAAGGTCGCTATGAAGAAGACCTGGGCTACAAGGAAGAAGACCAGCCCGATGACGAAGAACTGATCACCCTCGAGCGCCAGCGCGACATCGCCGGCTGCGCAGAACAAGAGAGCCGTAAACAAGAGCTTGCCCGGGAGTCCTCTCAACCCCAGCAGCGCCAGAACGGCTAGAGCTATCGCCGGTATCGCCTTGACTGCGAAGTGACCGGGATACGGTGTGAAGGACAGTGTAGCGATGTAGATAGCGGCGATAGCGAGGGCGGTATACAGCAGTCTCTTATGTCCGATAGTCATCGTGTCTTCCTCCTGGCTTCGCTAGCATCGTTCCGTCCACTCAGACGAAACGTGAAGAGAAGGAGTCCCCATCCCTCTCCTTCTCATCTCACAACGGAGTGTGCACTCCACGAACATGGCCGATAGTATACCATGCCGCACACCACGAGGTGTCCTGCCCTAACACTACTGGATCCTGTCACTCAACTGAATTGGGAACCCATCTGCCCCCGCACCAAACCCGGCCTGATCGGCCTGACAACGGTGTTGGGACAGCCCGGCCGGCTGTGTCCGCGGTGCTTGATAGCTTCCAAGGCCTTGTAGTAGACTGTGCGACACCGGGGCAGGCAATGGCGAATCCGTTCTTAATCTTTATCCTTACCGCTATGATCGTTGAGCATGCGATAAGGATCACCGCAAACGTGCTCAACCTCAGGTCCCTGAGGGCAGAACAGCCCGCGTCTCTAGAAGGGGTATACGAGCCTGACGATTACCGCAGGTCCCAGGAGTACCTCCGCACCAACACCCGTTTCTACTTCATAACCAGCACCATTGGCCTCGCCGTCGTGCTTTCTTTCTGGTTTGCCGGGGGATTCAACCATCTTGACCAGGCAGTCCGGCCCCTGAGCTTCGCTCCCATTGTCAACGGGCTTCTCTACATCGGCATTCTGGCTATGGGCTACAGTCTGGTCCGGCTTCCCTTCGGCATCTACCGCACATTTATCATTGAGGAGCGCTTCGGCTTCAACAGGACTACAGGACGCACTTTCGTGATGGACAAGCTCAAGGGGATTCTCCTTGCCGTGTTGATCGGAGTTCCTTTGCTGAGCGGCGTTCTTGCCCTGTTTGAATACACAGGCTACCACGCCTGGATATACTGCTGGATCGCCTTTAGCCTGTTCTCGCTGGCGCTGCAGTACGTGGCTCCGAACTGGATAATGCCGCTCTTCAGCAAGTTCACTCCTTTGGAGGAGGGTGAACTGAGAGAAGCCATTCTGAACTATGCCCGTTCGGTAGATTTCCCGATAGCAAACGTGTTCGTCATCGACGGCTCCAGGCGCTCCACGAAGTCGAACGCCTTCTTCACAGGATTCGGCCGAAACAAGCGAATCGCCCTGTTCGATACATTGATAAGAAGACACACTGTGCCGGAACTGGTAGCGGTACTCGCCCACGAAATCGGCCATCATAAGAAGAAGCACATATTGCAGGGAACCATAATCGGGATCCTTCACGCAGGGTTGCTGTTCTTCGTACTATCGGTCTTCCTGGGTAGCACCGGCCTCTACGATGCATTCTTCA
Source organism: Dehalococcoidia bacterium (assembly GCA_046496625.1). Taxonomy (GTDB): domain Bacteria; phylum Chloroflexota; class Dehalococcoidia; order GIF9; family AB-539-J10; genus RBG-13-51-36. The sequence goes on from JAWOGR010000101.1 coordinate 5,684, forward strand.
TGGAGCAGCAGTCCGTCTACAGCGGGATCGTGTTCTTCGGCCTGCTCTACAGGCCGCTGGAGAT
>JAWOGR010000094.1:0-2842 GCA_046496625.1 Dehalococcoidia bacterium
TCGTTGAGAAGTCGGCCCACCTCATCTTCAGGGTCACGCACTTCGCCTGCTTGCCCTGCTTCCTCAGGTCGGCACCCACCCTCTCGCTTTGAGCCCACAAAGTTGCTTCCAGAGATGAAGGGTCGCGGGTATCCTCGGCGAACGTGATCTCCCGGCTTATGGACTTCGCCTCACCGGGCGGTAACACCTGGCTGTCATCAACGCCGCTGGCAAGACGGTGCAGCATTTCTCCCGCCGAACCGAGGCGGCCTCTCAAGGTGTGAGGAGGTGTTCGAGACAGGTCGCCTATGGTGTTCACTCCCAATCCTCTGAGCACTTTTGCCGACTGCTTCCCGACACCGGGCAGCTTCTCTACCGGCAGTGGCGCCAGAAAGTCGCGTTCTCCGCCCTGAGGCACTTCAACCAGGCCGTCCGGCTTGGAGGCATCAGAGGCAACCTTGGCCACTACTTTGCAGCTTGCGATGCCGATCGAAGCACACAGTCCCAGTTCATCCCGTACTCGCTGCTTTATCTTGTGCGCCATCTGTCGAATGGAACCGTGCATAGACTCGAATCCCGTCACATCCAGATAGGCTTCGTCCATGCCCCTCGGTTCGATCGAGGGGGAGAAGTCGTTGAGAATGGCCATGAACCTGCGTGAGAAGTCACCGTACCTGCTGAAGTCGGGCTCGATGAACACGGCGTCGGGGCACAATCGCATAGCAGTTACGGCCGGCATACCGGAGTGAAGACCGAAGGCTCTCGCTTCGTAGGAGGCTGTGGAGACCACTCCTCTGCGTTGAGGGCTGCCACCGACTACCACCGGCTTGCCCTTGAGGTCGGGGTTGAGCACCTGTTCCACTGCAACGAAGAAGGAATCAAGGTCGACATGCATGATTGTTCTTGCAGCCATGTGGTCACCCCGTATCCCGGAAGCAATTTCATTCTAGCACAACGAGTCACGCGGGCAGGAGGGGTGCTGTTTATCATGACGGATTGCATGTGAAGATGGATTGTGCCCTAACACACGGTTCTCAGCTTGTGTGTATGGTGGGGCAAGTCAACCACAGTTGCTAAGGTGAATGTCATCCGATACGCCAGATCCCTCGGAGTTGCTCGCCTATCTATGGTATCATCTGAGGGACAGCATCCTCGCCGGGAGTTGCCGGCTTTGGGCCTGCAGTGGCAGCAGGGCTCGCCAGGTCGGCAGCCCCGAATACCATCAGGAGGTGAGTAGATTGGGAGACAAAGCTGAGACGAAGCATGCACTGGTTATCCTGGGTAGTCCTCGGAAGAATGGAAACAGCGCGGCCCTGGCGGCACGGATCGCGCGAGGGGCGAAGTCTGTTGGCGCGCATGTAGAAACCATCTTTCTTCAGGACCTGGACATCAGCCCCTGCAGGGGTTGTGACACGTGCAAGGAGCCCGGCAGCACAGGATGTGCGATCAATGACGACATGCAGGAGGTATACCCGAAGCTGATAGAAGCGAGTTCCTGGGTCATAGCCAGTCCGGTCTACTGGTTCACGATGTCCGCTCAGACGAAGATATTCATGGACCGATGCTACGGATTGACCGCTTACGCGGAGAATCCGTTCGCCGGCAAGCGCATCGGCATCGCGATGAGTTACGGTGACTCCGACGCCGTCAGGTCAGGGTGTGTGAATGCGATACGGACGTTTCAGGATGCCTTCCGTTACACAGGATCGAAGATAGCCGGCATGGTGTACGGCAGTGCCATGAAGGCCGGCGATATCGAGAACAACGCAGCCTTGATGCGCGAGGCCGAAGAACTGGGGAAGCGGCTGGTAGCGTCTACCAGGCACACGGCATGAGGGCAAGGTCTTGCCGGCGGCGGTTCCGGCCTACACCAGGTCACAGGCCTCGGGAGGCATCCAGTGCGCATCTTTGCCTTCCCACTTGACGCTGCAGCCGATGGGATTGGTCATCGGGGCGCTCACCGGCTTTCCGGTCAGCACTTCCTCGAGGACCTTCTCCAGGTCATTGGTCGTTATCTTAGCAGCGTCGCGCGGGTTGTCAACGCCGCGGCCTGTATAGACGAGCCTGCGCTCCTCGTCGAAGACGAAGAAATGGGGCGTCCTGAGGGCTCCATAAGCGCGGGCGACCTCCTGACTCCTGTCGTGTGCATAGACCCACGGAAAGTTATGCTCCTCCATGCGCTTCACCATGTGGGGGAAGTCGTCCTCCCGATAGGTATTCTCGCTGTTGGAGTTGATGCCGATAAAGGCAACCCCCTTGTCCCGGTAGCGCTCCGCCGTGGCCCGGGTTACCTCGTCTGAGCCGATTACAAAGGGACAGTGGTTGCATGTGAAGAACACGACCATCACACGGTCAGTACTGAAGTCATCGAGGGTGTAGATTTTACCGTCGGTGGCCGGCAACTGGAAATCGGGTGCCCTTTCGCCTATCTGTAATGTGAACATTCGCTATTCCTCCTCTCTTGTTCTAGATCTGGCAGCGGTATCCGGTGGGCAGCTTGCTCGCAGCGGGCGTTCGCTGAAAGACGTTCAAGATACCATGATGTATCGTTCTGCTTCAAACGCCTGCTCATGTCACCGCTTTGTTCGCCGGTTTGCTTCTACATTAGGTTTTCAGCCACTGAGACCGGCATAGTCATGAACGAGAGTAGAAGCGTCAAGGCTGATATGCCGATACAGAGCATAGGATGCGTACGTGTAGAGTACGCAAGCATTCGCATGTACCGTGCGTGTCTTCGTCGGCCGCGCCATTCTGTCAGCGGGATTTCCGCGGGATCCCCAAGTCCCCGTCAACCTCCTCAAGGTCGAGCCACCACCTGTACCGCGTGTCCCGCTTACCGTGACCCCGCAGGCCATCCAGTTTG
>JAWOGR010000023.1:0-6399 GCA_046496625.1 Dehalococcoidia bacterium
CTTACCCTTCCTCAGGTGATCGAGCACAAAGGAAATGGTGATCCCCGTATCTAAGATATCCTCGATTACCAGCACATCTCTGCCTTCTACTGGCGAACTGAGATCCTGCATCAGCCTGATGATACCCGGGCTCTCGTGCCCGGCCCCGTAGCTACACACTTTTATGAAGTCCAGTTCCAGGGGCACATCCAGGTGACGAATGAGGTCTGCCATAAAGATAAAGGACCCCTTAAGGACACCGACGAGCAAAGGATGTTTGCCCTGATAGTCGCTCTCAACCTCATGGGCCAGTCTGACGACGGTCTGCTCTATCTCCTCGCGAGTGATCAGAATGCTCAGTTGCGATTGGCGAATCATCCACTGTCTCCAGACGGGCTACTATGATACCACAAGTTACCCGACACACGAATGGTGGACTTTATCCGCCCCCTGCTGTATACTTGAAGTAAGAAGATAGAAATGCGATCAAGCCTTATCGGGAAGATCGAAAAAGCAAAGGGGTATGCCCAGGAACCTGATCGCGTTACCTTCTCCAGTCTCGCCGCCGTCTTTCGTGGCAAGAACGACGAACACGAGCTAAGCTATGCAGACGGCAAGTGGCGCTGCACCTGTGGTTTCTTCTCACAGTGGGAGATCTGCAGCCATACCATGGCCCTTCAGCAAATGCTGAGGAGTATGCTGCCCAAGGAGGCCCTTGCCTCTCCCATGGAAGCTCAACTCGTAGAGAAGTAATCCAGTGCCTCGGCCACGACGAAGAGAGAGCCGGTAACGCAGATAAGGTCAGCCTTGCCTACCTTAGACGAGGCTAGCGATAGAGCCTGAGGTATGCTCTCAGAGGTCTCAGCCTCGATGCCCCGCTTGCTGAACTCCGAAGCCAGTGTTGAAGGTGAAGCAGCGCGGGGTTGTGACGAGCGTGTGGCTATCACCTGAGGCCCAATCGAAGCCAACTCACTCACGAGTCCCGGTATATCCTTATCACCGGACGTCCCGAAGACAACGACAACACGCTTATCACCGAAGTACTCCCTGATGTTGCTCACCAGCCTTCTCATCGACGCCACGTTATGAGCCCCGTCGATCAGCACAGTTGGTTCCCGCTGTAGAATATGGAACCGACCGGGCCATCTCACCCCTGAGAGCCCTTCTGTTATACCATCGGCTGAGATGTCGAAGCCTTCCGAGGCCAGTATCTCGAGTGCTGCAACAGCAGCAGAGGCATTCTCTAGCTGGTAATCGCCCAGAAGAGGGATGTCGATCCGGTAGCTGTTCTCTCTACCCTTGATGACCAGCGACTGGTGCAGAAGGTCACCCCCAACCTTGCACCAGGTGATGTCGCTGCCCACCTTAACCATCCTCGCGTCTTTCTCACGGCAGACGTCCATGATAACCGCAGCTGCCTCCTCCTGCTGAGGAGCAACCACCACCCAGCAGCCGGGCTTTATAATGCCCGCCTTTTCCCGAGCTATCTGCTCCAGGCTGTCTCCCAGAATCTGCGTGTGGTCAAGGCTGATAGAGGTGATAATGCAGACATCGGGCTTCGCAACATTGGTTGCATCGAGCCTTCCTCCTAGCCCTACCTCCAGCACCTGGAAGTCAACCTTCTCCTTACTGAAGTAAGCAAATCCCAGCACCGTGAGCACCTCGAAGTAGGTGAACTGTCTGAAGGCAGCGTCCTCTCTCATCGACTCGATGAAAGGCCTGATTTCGGACATAGCGGCGGCGAACCCGGCCTCAGGGATAAGGCAGCCATCAATGCTGATACGTTCGCGAAGGGTGTGAAAGTGCGGCGATGTATAGAGACCCGTCTTATAGCCCGATGTACTGAGGACGCGGGCAGTCATGGCTGCCACGCTCCCCTTGCCCTTGGTTCCCGCTATATGAACTGCCTTTGCCGCCAGCTGAGGGTTGCCCATGCGGCTGAGCAGCTCTTCTACATGGTGCAGGCTATAGCCGGGTTGCGCGTAGGATACGCCCGGGATCTGCTCGTAGTTGACGAAGCTATTGAGATACTCCTCTGCCCGGGTGTAGTTCAACTCCTAATCTCTCCAGGCAGCTATTATACTCCCCCGGCATCAATCCCTGCTCAGTCTATGCTAGAATACCCGTACACTTGCTGGAAAGAACCTGAGTGAAGATTACGTTCGAACCACTAGGCCACATAGCTGACGGCATAACGGAAACTCTCAAGGACAGTGTTGGACGCATCTTCGGTTGTCCCACAGAGATAGGGTCAGGTCTCTGTGATCTTGCCCCGGCCCATGATCCCGCGAGAAACCAGTACATCTCATCGAACCTACTGGCCCTTCTCAGGAAACCACAACGTAACGAACGGGTTGTGGGTATAACTGAGGTCGACCTCTTTGTCCCCCGGCTGGACTATGTGTTCGGTGAGGCGGAGCCTTCATCCGGAAGAGCGATCGTATCACTGTGCAGGCTAAGGCAGGAGTACTACGGCCTGGCAGCCGACGAGGCTGTGTTCTACGATAGAGCCGTCAAGGAGATAGTTCACGAACTAGGACACACCTTCGGTCTGGGACACTGTCCCGATAACAGGTGCGTCATGCATTTCTCCAACGGCCTGGCTGACACCGACCTGAAAGAGGCGCAGTTCTGCACGAGGTGCCGTCCCAGGATAATCCTTTGACTCGATGCGGTAACTTGGTATACTGGGGAAACCATAGCCGTTTCCCGGCTTAAGGAGTTGTGATGATCAAACGAAGAAGACTCGGCAGAGGAGTGGCGGTAGTTGGAGCGGGTATGTCACGATTCGGCATGTTCAGGGACAAGGACTCGAAGGACCTGTTCGCCGAAGCTTTCCGCGAGATGCTGTCTGCCGTGGACAAGGGCATAGACCCCGGGGACATCGACGCTCTCTACCTCGGGAATTTCACGAACGATTTCTTTGTGCAGCAGGGACACTGGGGACCGATAGTCTCCGACTTGATCGGGCTCACACCCAAGCCAGCAACCCGGACGGAGGGTGCCTGCGCCTCGAGCGCCCTTGCACTCAGGGAAGCTGTCTTCGCCATAGCTTCTGGGTTCTACGACATCGTCCTTGCAGGCGGTCTGGAGGAGATGTCGAAGCGCAGCACCGAGGAAGTGACACAGGGCCTGGCAATGGCGGCCATCCCCTACGAGGTGAGAGCGGGTTTCACATTCCCGGGCGTTTTCGGAGCCACAGCAACCGCTTACTTCGCCAAGTATGGAGCCAATAGAGAGCACCTTATGAACGTGACCATCAAGAGCCATAACAATGCCCGCCTGAATCCCAACGCTCAGTTCAACCTCTCGATCCGCGACATCATGGACAACAGGGTTGAACGGGCCCGGAATAAGGGAGAGCCCGTGCCTGACTGGAAAGATGAGAAGGAGTTTCTCCGAGATCCGAAGGCTAACCCGGTCGTGGCCTGGCCGATGCACCTCTACGATTGCTGCCCGATAAGCGACGGCGCAAGCTGCGTATTGCTGGTGGCAGAGGAACTCGCCAGGAGCTTCAGCGACAACCCGCTGTACATTGCCGGCATAGGACAGGGGAGCGGCAGGGGGTTGCATGCCAAAGAAGACCTGTCTTGTTTCGAAGCGACAAGATATGCTGCACAGGAAGCTTACAGCATGTCGGGACTGAGGCCAGATGACGTCCAGATCGCCGAGGTGCATGATTGTTTCTCCATAGCGGAAGTCCTTCATATCGAAGACCTGGGATTCTTCCCGCCGGGCGAAGGATACAGGGCGGTCGAGGAGGGGCTGACGAGACTCGACGGCCCTAAGCCGATCAACACATCTGGCGGACTCAAGTGCAAAGGCCATCCCGTAGGGGCTACGGGCACAGGACAGGTGATTGAGATCTGGAAGCAGCTCAGAGGTGAAGCAGGAGAGAGGCAGGTTCCCATCAAGGACCTGCGAATCGGTGCAACCCACAATCTGGGAGGGACGGGAGGCACCTGCACGTTCACCATTCTTGAGAGGAGGTAAAGAACATGGAGGCGAGGAGCTTCAGTGACATTTCCTATGAGCAGTTTCTCAATGAAGACAGGCTGATGGGCTCGAGGTGCAGGCAGTGCTCTGCTCTGTCCGTGCCACCGCGGCCCGTATGCGTCAAATGCTACGCCAGCGATATGGAGTGGGTTGAGATGAAAGGAAAGGGGAAGCTGGCGGCCTTCACCTCTATAGCCGTAGGTCCTCCTTTCATGGTTCAGGAGGGTTACGGCAGAGAACGCCCGTACGTTTCGGGAGTTGTCGAGTTGGAGGAGGGAGCGAGGGTCGTGGCCCGCATCGAGGGAGTCGATGGCAGTAGACCCGAAAGCATCAGGGTGGGCACCCCCCTCCGGGTGGAGTTTCTGCACCGCAACGATGGAGATAGGATCGCAACCTTCCTGGCATTCAGGCCCGAATAGGTCGGCACCCCTGTTACACGGACTTGCTCAAACATCTCCGTAATGCCATAGGAGGAAATTCTCGCTAGAGGAGGTTACAGAATGCTTAGAGAGGTAGTTGCCGTTAGTGGCGCCAGGACAGCGATTGGCGCTTTCGGCGGTTCACTGAAGGACATACCTGCTGTTCAGTTGGGTGTCGTGGCAATCAGGGAGGCTCTGACAAGAGCGGGGCTGAGACCACAGTCCGGTGAGCAGTTGCTGGGCTACGGGCCTAACGCACTCAAGTCCGACGGAACGATAGAGCTGGAGAGCAAGCACTACTCCTATGATTCCTCGCTGCGCCCCGTCCAGGTCGATGAGGTGATCATGGGCAATGTCCTTCAGGGAGGGCAGGGGCAGAACGTGGCCCGCCAGGTCTGCATATACGCGGGCATTCCCAAAGAAACCCCTGCGTTCACCGTGAACAAGGTCTGTGCCTCAGGGCTGAAGGCAATCATCCTCGGTGCAGAAGCCATTACGCTGGGTGAAGCGGACGTCGTGGTCGCCGGAGGTATGGAGTCCATGAGTTGTGCCCCCTACGTTCTGCCCAAGGCCCGGTGGGGATATCGCATGGACGTCGGCGCACGTGGAGAGTTGATCGACCTCATGGTCTATGACGGGCTATGGGAGACATTCTACGGCTATCATATGGGAAACACGGCAGAGGCGATCGCCGGCAAGTACGGCTTCACCCGTGAGCAGCAGGATGAGATAGGCTACCTCAGCCATGTGCGCGCACGAAAGGCCATAGCAGAAGGGTTGTTCACGGATGAGATTGTTCCTTTTGTCATCCCGCAGAGGAAGGGTGAGCCTGTAGTCTTCGATACCGATGAGCGGCCTATGGACACTTCCATGGAGAAGATGGCCAGGCTCGCTCCGGCGTTCCGAAGGGACGGGACAGTCACAGCGGGCAACTCCTCGGGAATCAACGACGCTGCAGCCGCCCTGGTGCTTATGTCCAGGGAGAGAGCCGACGAGTTGGAACTAAAACCCATGGCAGCACTTCGAGCCTGGGCGTCGGGAGGGACAGACCCTCAGTACATGGGCCTGGGCCCGGTTCCCGCCGTGAAGAAGGTTCTCAAGAAGACCGGACTGAACAATCGCGATCTCGACGTCATCGAACTCAATGAAGCCTTTGCTGCTCAGACCCTGGGCTGCATGAAAGAGCTTGGCTGGGATATCGACGAGATAAACCCTCATGGCAGCGGAATATCCATGGGCCATCCCATCGGCTGCACGGGAGCACGAATGGCAGTCACCATGCTCTATGACATGGTACGCAGAGAGCTGCGCGGGGGCCTTGAGACCATGTGCATCGGCGGCGGTCAGGGACTGGCAGCACTATGGGAACGACCGTGAGATTTGGCGGATAAGTAGATGTCCACGTTGGCATTCAGGACTGAAGCACTTCTTGACCCCGGGGCCTATCCCAGCAGACCGGCAAAGATAGACCTTGTCCAGACCCAGATGTCTATCCTCCTGCTGACAGGCGACTATGTATACAAGGTGAAGAAACCGGTCGATCTGGGCTATCTGGATTACACCACTCTGGAGAAGCGTCATTACTTCTGTCATCAAGAGGTGGAACTAAACAGGCGCCTCTGCCCCGATGTCTATCTGGCGGTGGTGCCCATTGTCGAGGGAGACTTCGGAGTTCGTTTCGAAGGACAGGGGAAAGCGATCGAATACGCAGTCAAGATGAAACAGCTGCCACGGGACCGAATGCTGGATGTGTTGTTGCTCCAGAGCAAAGTGAGCGAGGAGATGATCGAGGGGGTCGCCCAGAAGCTGGCGCTCTTTCATCAGTCTGCCGGGACAGACGCAGCAATCGCCTCTTTTGGAGGTCTGGATGTTGTGCGGAGGAATTGCGACGAGAACTTCGCTCAGAGCACACACCGTAGCTGACGCCGGTAAAGGTGATCAGCATAACCAGAAACTTTGAGATCTCTTCGGCAAAGTAGATGCTTTGAAAAAATGTCCGGGCAAG
>JAWOGR010000068.1:0-7522 GCA_046496625.1 Dehalococcoidia bacterium
CGTTCCCTGGCAAAGCGGATTATGTCCCAGACCACGAGGAAGTAATCGGCAAACCTGGTCTTGCGAATGACATCGAGTTCGTGAGTGAGCTGATCCCTGACGGCCGGCTCGGGCTGACTGTAACGCTTCTCAAGGCCCTGCCGGCACAACTCGGCCAGGAAGTCATCGGCCTGCTTGCCATCGGGAAGCTCTACCTGCGGCAGGTGCAGGCGGGTGAAATCCAGTTCCAGCTGACACATGTCGGCGATGGCCTGGGCATTGTCCACGGCCTGAGGCAGGTCGGCAAACAGCTCCTCCACCTCCCCGGGGCCTTTCAGGTAGAAGAAGTCGCCGGCCATCTTCAGTCTCTTCTCATCGTTCACAGTAGTGTTGGTTCCTATGCACAGAAGAAGATCATGGGCCCCGGCATCCTTCCTATCGATGTAGTGGACGTCGAATGTGGCCACAGGTGGAATACCGAGGCTGGCAGATAGTGAGATGAGCTCTTTGTTGATCTGCTCGAGCTCCGGCATGGGATGTCTCTGAATCTCCAGGTAGTAGTCATCGAAGACATCCCTGTACCACGAAGCCACTGAAGAGAGATCGCCGGTTCGCCCTTCCAGGACGAGCCTCGCCAGTTCCCCGTTAGCGCAACCTGAAAGTGCGATCAACCCGTCGTGATGAAGCTCAAGCAGCCTCTTGTCTACCCTGGGCTTGTAGTAGAAGCCCTCGAGGTTGCTCTTAGTGACCAGTTGGAGCAGATTACGATAGCCCCTGTCGTTCTTGGCCAGGAGAGTAAGATGATAGGGGCGTTTTCGGGCGGGATCGCGGCTGACGCAATCTGTCTCGGCGACGTAGACCTCGCAGCCTATTATGGGCTTGATCCCTTCGTCTCTGGCCGCCGTGTAGAAATCGATGACGCCATACATGGCGCCGTGGTCGGTGATGGCCAGGCTGTCCATGCCCAACTCCTTCGTTCGGGCGACAAGCTGGGGAATGCGGCACATGCCATCAAGGAGGCTGTATTCAGTGTGGACGTGGAGATGGGCGAACTTCCGCGGCATCGATCAGATTATAGCACTTGTGCCGGGAGCCCCCCATCGTGCCGCCGGGATTGCCCATGATTCTTCGCTACGCCTGTGCCCCGGTTCTGTGCAGGAGAATGCAGGACCGCCTAGCCTTCCTGCTTCGACTGAGCGCCGTCCGCCAGGCCGGCCTCCACCAGTGCCTCCATGAGGCGAGCGGCCCTGGGATAGCCGATCCGAAGCCGGCGCTGTAGAAACGAGGCGGATACATGCTTGTGCTCCTCTGCCAGGCGCATTGCATCCCCCAGCATAGGATCGGGGGCAGCCGTCCGTCCTCCTGCCGCACGATCAGCCACCTCGTCGAAATCGACCGGCCTGACCTCGATCTGCCTCTGGTTTCCCCAGAAGTACACCAGCCTCTCGATCTCAGGATCCGAGACCAGATTGCCCTGAAGCCGTTTTGGCTTGCCCGTCTCTGTGGGCATGTAGAGCATATCCCCCCTGCCCAGCAGTTTCTCCGCTCCTACCAGATCTAGTATGGTCCTGGAATCCACCTGAGAGGTGACGGCGAAGCTGATGCGGGTCGGGAAGTTGGCCTTGATAAGCCCGGTGACAACGTCTACTGACGGACGTTGTGTCGCCACGACGAGGTGAATGCCGGTGGCCCGGGATAGCTGGGCCAATCGACACAGGGTGTGCTCGACTTCATCGAAGGCCGTCATCATCAGGTCGGCTAGCTCGTCGATGATGAGAACCAGATAGGGCATCTGCTCACCGGGCGCCCGGTCCTTGTTATAGCCCTCTATGTTGCGCGCTCCCGCCTGGGCAAACTGGCGATAGCGGCTGTCCATCTCCTGATTAAGCCACCTGAGGGCCTTAACCGCCCTATCGGCATCCACTATTACGGGAGCTAGCAGATGGGGCAGGCCGTTAAAAGTCACTAACTCCACCCTCTTGGGATCGATCATTATGAACCTGACATCATCCGGGCTGCTATGAACGAGCAGGCAGCAGACGACCGAGTTGAGGCACACGGTCTTGCCGCTGCCCGTGGCTCCGGCGATAAGCAGATGCGGCATCCTGGTAAGGTCGCCGGCCACCGCCTCGCCACCCGCACCCTTTCCCAGGGCGATGGCCAGTTTTGTGCGGGCGAGGAGCCTCTGAAACGGGGGCGACTCGATCACACTTCGCAGAGAGACCGAGCCGAACACGGTGTTAGGGACCTCAATGCCCACCACCGGCTTTCCCGGTACAGGAGCTTCGATCCTGATGCTGGGGGCAGCCAGGGCCAGGGCCAGGTCATTGGCCAGTGATGTGATGCGCTCGACCCTCACCCTGGTTCTCGACACCTCCTCCACCCTCGTCTCATAGCTGCCGTCCCTCCCCTTCTCTCTCACTTCCTTGTACTTCTTCGCCCATCCGGGTTCGACGCCGAACTGTGTCACGGTGGGGCCTGTGTTCACCTGCACTACCTTGGCCTCCACGCCATAGCTTGCCAGGGCTTCCTCGATCATCCTCGCACGCTGGTCGATATCCTCCTTGTCCAGCTTGACCTCGACCGGCTTGTCCAGAATGTCGATCGGCGGGAGTTGCCATCCTCCCGGTGTAAGGATCGGCTCGTGTTGAGACCTCCATGCCGGAGCGGCAAGCGCGGGAGCAGCCTCGGCCTGCCGGGGCTCCGTCTCAGCTATTGTCTCTGCTTCAGGGATGGCCGGCTCCCGGTAGATGGCATCGACACGGGCGGCCTCAGCAGGGGGAGCCCCGGGGCGACGACGTGGAGGAAGACGAGGGGGAGGAATTCTCACCACCATACGCCCGCAAGCCCTGATGGCATTCCAGCAGTGCATGGGGACGATAAGAGCGATGCCGAGAACGACTAGTCCGGCTATCCTCAGACCAGCCGCAGTGCCGGGAGCGCCCGCTATGCTCTGTCCTATTCGTCCTCCCAGCCCGGAGAGCGCAAGAATCCCCCAGATCGCCAGCGCCAGGCTTATGCCACCCAGCACCCAGTTCCACCAGTTCTTGATAGCGGACAAACGGCCGTGCCGCACCAGCCAGACAAGCAGACCCAGAACGATGGCGACGATGACCAGTCCCCAACCGAAGAGCGCTAACACCCTGTCCCAGAACACATAGAAGAGAACCACTACAGCAACGACCAACAGAAGCCTGCGTACCACCGGCGTGGCAATGAAGGCGAGGAACCGCATCCCCGCCGATTGGCGTTGTTTGGCTTTGCGCCTGGGCCTGGATTTGCTCTTTGCCTTAGCCACGAAGTTATGCCCCTAATCGGAAGTCTATCGGTGAGTCTTCCCCACATCCATAACCACAGTGATGATGACCGGTCGGCGATGAAGTCGCTCCTGAAAGAATTTGCCCATGCAGTCCTTAACTCTGGTTTCAACGAATTCGGGTTCGCTCAGACGCCTTCCTGCACTATCCAGTTCTGCGATCACCACATCCTGCCCTTTGTCAAGCAGTGACTGATCATCTCCGTCATCAATGAAGCCTCGTGACGTTATCCGCGGCCTTCCCACCAGTTTGCCTCTCTCACCATCAACGGCGACGCTGACCACAACGACGCCGTCGCGTGAGAGTAGCCTCCGATCGCTAAGAACCGCGTCATCCAGTCCGCCGGTCGTCAGCCCGTCTACATAGACGACGCCGGCACCGACGCTGCCGACAACCTCTCCCCCATCCTGCCCGAGCTCAAGCACATCACCGTTCTCAAGAACGAAGACGTTTTCTCTGGGTATGCCCATCTTGACCGCCAGGTCGGCATGCAATTTCAGGTGGCGGTACTCCCCATGAATAGGAACAAAGAACCTCGGCTTGACCAGGCTGAGCAAGAGCTTCAGTTCCTCCCGGCTGGCATGACCGTGAACGTGTACCTGGGTCAGCTTATCGTAGATCACGCTGGCCCCCTGACGGAAGAGGCTGTCTATCGTCCTGCTGACCAGTGACTCGTTACCGGGAATGGCGGTTGCCGAGATCACCACCGTGTCGCCGGGAACTATCTGGACCTGACTCTGGGGATCTCTATTGGCCATACGTACCAGGGCTGAGGTAGGCTCGCCCTGGCTTCCGGTGCTCAATACTATGATGCGATGGTGGGGCAGGCTTCTCAATTCCTCTGTGCCACACAGGAGGCCGTCCGGAGCCGACAGATAGCCGGTCTTGAGCGCCATCTTCACGATATCCCTCATGCTCCGGCCGGTAACGAACACACGCCGGTCACGCTTGACGGCAATATCGAGAACCTGCTGAATCCGGGATATGAGAGAGGCAAAGGAGGTTACGATCACCCTCCCCTCAGCCTCGCCTATTATCCGGTCCAGAGTATCGCTGACCACGCTCTCCGAGGGAGTATAGCCCGGCAGTTCCACATAGGTGGAGTCCGATAGAAGCAGCAGAACATCTCTCCCTCCCAGCGCCGCCAGCTGGCTGAAGCTGGTCGGTTCTCCGACCACCGGCGCATAATCAATCTTGAAATCGCCGCTGTGCACCACCACTCCTTGAGGAGTATGAACTATCAGCCCTATGCAATCGGGTATGCTATGACACACGGGGAACGGCTCTAGAGTGAAGCTTCCAAGCGTCACCTTGCTTCCGGAGCTGAGGGTGTTCAGCTGTGCATCGGACTTCACCGCTCGCTGCCTGAGCCCCACCGATATTAGTTCTCGAGTGAATCTCGTGCTATAGACGGGGACCTGCAGACGGGACAGAACGTAAGAGAGCCCTCCGATATGGTCTTCGTGACCGTGGGTTATCACGATCCCCCGAATGCTACGCCGTTTCTCCAGCAGATAGCTAATATCAGGCAGCAGAAGATCCACCCCGGGCATCTCTTCGCTCGGGAACATCAGTCCGGCATCGATGACGATGATGTCATCGCCAAATTCCAGGGCCATCATGTTCTTACCGATCTCGCCCACCCCACCCAGGGGAATCACTCTCAATTTGTGTGCAGTCATGATATTCGCTCCTTCATTAGCAGTCCGGACGACGACGCTAGAACAGGCTCAACTGGCGCTCCTGGTCTGCATCCGGAGGCCCTTCCTTCCCTTGAGCCAGTATCTGAGGAATCCTTAGCATGTCCTTCTCGATGGTCTGGCGAAGAGAACCTTGATGCAGGGCCGCTGCGGGGTGATACATCGGATAGTACAGAACCCCGTCCAGCTGACGGGGCTTCCCGTGAACCTTGCCTATCGTCTCATTAGGGAAATACCTAGAGAGTGAATGACGCCCAAGGGTCACGATCATCCGGGGCTTTATTAGCTCGACTTGACTGTCAAGCCATCTACGGCAAGCCTGTATCTCTGCCGGTAACGGCTCGCGGTTCTGAGGAGGGCGGCACTTAACGACATTGGCTATGTAAACCTCGTCCCGCCTCAAGCCGATTGAGGCCAGCAGTTGCTCCAGAAACTGACCGGCAGGTCCCACGAACGGACGCCCCTGCTGGTCTTCGTGCCACCCGGGCGCCTCACCGATGAACAACAGGTCCGAGTCCTCAGGCCCTTCACCGGGCACCACCGTGGTACGATGCCGTGCTAGCTCACACTCCTGGCAAGCCCGGATCTCCTCGCACAACTGGGCCAAAGCTGACATCTGAGTTCGATGGTAGCACAAGTGCCTTCGTCGGTCAACGCAACCCCCTTCGCGACGGGAGGCCGGCCTCACTCATCCATGTCCTCGTCGTCATCCTGCTCCCAGATCGGCTCCGTGAACTGGTCGATGAACTCGGCGGTGACCTTCTTCGCTATTCTATCCATCTCCTGATCCACCTGCTGGGCCAGGCCCTCAAGCGCCGTCAGGTCGAGTGTGATGCCCAGCATCCCGGTGAGGATGCCAAGCACGGCCAGGGAGGCCCTGGGATTCGCTATCTGCGTTGCATATCCCGGCACCTCGCCCAGCAGGCACAGACCTTCCATCCCCCTTTCTCTGGCCATCCCCAGTATCAGCCCGTTCAACCCGGCTATGCGGAGGTTGCCCCTGAGTATCACATTGTATCTGCCCAACTCCTCAACAAGGTCGGCTGTTGTAGCCACCCCCCAGACCTTCATCTCTTCGCTGTGGTGGACGCGTGTAACAGCGGCTGCGCAGGCGTATATTCTTTCAACTCTGAGTTGCTCCGCCACGTCCAGGACGCAGTTAACCAGATCATAGCCCTTGGCGACAGGCTGTTCCTCCCCGATAAAGATGACCAGCCCCGTATCGGCGCCATCGGATTGCCAGTAGTAGAACTTACTCTCGGGAAAGCGCGGGCTCTCCACCACGTTGTCCTTCACCGTAACGCCCACCGGCTCAAAGAAACCGATCGGCTCGATCTCACCGATTTCTCTGGCGCCGAGCTTGTCCACAAGGTACCTTGCGGCAGTGAGAGAAACATCGCCGATGCCGGGCCAGGAGGCAAGCATGAAACACCTCTCGGGGCTCGGTTGCTCATTGAGTCTTATCGCTTTCTTCATCTTTAAGCTCCCTTTGTGGAAACCGATACACGGGGGCAGTATAGTGGAGGTGTGTGCACAATGCCATAGGCCCATCTGGACTCCAGTCCGATGCCCAGGAGCTCCCCCAGCACCTCGAACACATTGCCGGTAATCATGGTGTTCTTGACCCTCCCCACTACCTCGCCGTTCTCTACCTTGTAGCCGAGCAGGACGTTGCCCCCGAAATCGCCGCTCAGCACATTCCCCTGTCCGGCACCGATCACTTCCTCGACGATCAAGCCTTCCCTCATGTCCTTCACCATGGACTCGAATTATACGTCTCCTGTACCCACGACAAGAGAGCTTGTTGCAGGTGTCGGGACACGGCCGCCTTAGCTTTCGCCATCTCCAGCTGCCTTAGCACCTGGCGGGCCATGTCATCCACGCCGTACTCAAGACGACATGAGCCATCGCTGTCACCCACAAAGAGCATGTCGTTGTCCATTAACGAGAACCCCCTGCACACCCAGGCCGAACTGGCTCTTCTCGTAAGTGCCTTCACCACCCCGTGAGTTGATGTAAGAGACGGAGCTTTCGCTCCTGGTCACCTCCACGTCGCAGAGGATGCCGGGAGTGTGCTCCGTGATCCTATCTATGAGTTCCTTCCCTGCCCCGACCATGTTCTCCAGTGATACATCCTCAACACCTGAGTCGAAGACTTTCACTCTTGAGTGTTCCCCGGATATCGGGAACTCGAACCCGGCCGGCCCGCCGAACTGAGATGTTTCCACAGCCATGGCGACGAGAGTCTCCACGTCCGCTCCGCCGCTAGCCGTGGCGAAGCCGACTCTGCCTTCCCGGAAGATACGCAAGGCAACTCTACTACTCTCCCTGGCCTGAACTTGCCTCAGCCGATTGGCTTCAAACTGCACTGTGACAGAGGAGGGAGAAGATATCGCGAACACCTCGGCCTGCTCGGCCACACTCCGCACAGAGCGAAGAATGTGGTTGAGATGATCTTTGTTAACTCACATGTTCTTCCATCATGAACAGCAGCCGCTCTCGCAGATGCCGACTCGAGTCCGCGGT
>JAWOGR010000026.1:0-7129 GCA_046496625.1 Dehalococcoidia bacterium
TACTCGAGTAGTTCATTCTCATCGACGTCGCACGCATTGCCATAGCTTATGACCTTGCTGAAGCGGACGCCCCGAAGTGCTCCCTGCCTCACCAGGTAGACAGAATTCCCTCCGCTCTGACTTATGACACCCACGGGGCCGCCCTCGTTGGGAAAGGCAGGGCTGAACGATAGTCGCGACTCGGGGCAGTAGATGCCCATGCAGTTGGGGCCGATGATCCGTATTCCCGTCTTGCGGCCGGCTTCAACAAGCTCGGATTCCAGTCTCATTCTGTCAGGATCGCCGGTCTCGCTGAATCCCGATGTACAGAAGTGGATGGCCCTTACTCCCTTCTCTGCGCATTCCTCAACCAGCCGGGGAGCGATCCGGGCGTTGACCAGGCCGATGACGTGGTCGATGTTGCCGGGAACATCCTGGAGGCTGGTGTAGACTTTGTGGCCTTTGATCTCGCCGCCCTTCGGGTTTATGAGATAGAGAGGGCGGTCGAACCCGGATTCGATGAGTGCGTCAAGAAAGGTGCGAGTCCAGTGCATGGGGTTGGAGGTTGTTATTCCTACAATGGCGACCGAGCTAGGATGGAAGAGCCAGTCAAGGTTGTTCTGCTGCCCATTCTTGACGCCGGTCGCCCGGCGATGGTTTGTCAGAAGAGGGTTGCCAGATGAGTTCACAATACCGAATCCACGTGCTTACAGCAGCGCGCGGCCGACAACTCCTGATGCCGTATTACATGAGATCGCCATGATGCTGAGGACCGCTTAGGGGAAGATCCAAGGCTGCCTCTCCCGGAAGTATAGCAGATGGGCTGCGAACTGTAAAAGCTCGAACGTACGAGGACGTATGATCAGTACAAAGGAGTTCTGTGGCCGAAGACTGAATTGGAACACCCGATGGTGAGATCTGCTCGCTCATGGCGGGCAGTTATCGCCGTAGGTCGGTCTGGAGTTAACAAGATCTTAACAATCATTTGTTAGCATTTAGTATGCTGAAGGTTTATACGGCGTCTGTCGGCAAACCTTCGTGTACGGCGGCTTTTCCTATCATAGGCTTTGAAGCAACTTCGTGCACTTCACCAGTGGATATCGCTTTAGCGGGAGTTGAGGCGCCCTGACTAACCCAAGGCAACTGAAAACCTGGAGGTGAAAAGTGAAGAGGAGTGTCATATCTGCGCTACTGGTAGCTTTCATTCTGTCACTGATACCGACCCATGTTCTGGCCGACGGGGCCAACTTCTTACCGATTTACCTTATGGGACAGGATTTGCACCAAACTGGTCAGAGAGCCATCATACTGCATGGAAACACGACGGGCAATATGACGCAGCACCTCATCCTGTCGGTTCAGTTCGCGGGTGATGTGGAGGATTTCGCCTGGGTTGTCCCGGTGCCCAGTATACCTGAGATCGATATCACCGATGCGGACGTGTTCACTGAGTTGTCTCACTTCACCATAGCGGCGATCCCTCAAAACCGTGGCAAGCCGGGTTTCGCCTGTTTCCCTGCTGGTATGACGCCGCCGAACGGAGTAGATGTCATTGATGAGCAGGTGGTCGGACCATACGCTACGGCCACTCTATCGGCAGAGGACCCGAACGCGCTGGTGGACTGGCTTAACGACAACGGCTATTTCTTCCCTGAGGAGGGTTACGAGGTCATTGCCGAGTACATCGAGAAGAGCTGGTACTTCGTGGCTACCAGGATCAATGTGGTTGACGAGGATACCGGGAAAGCCCTTGAGGAGGGGTCTATCGAACCGGTAGTGTTGAGCTTCGCCTCTGACGAAATAGTCTATCCGTTGCGCATCACATCTCTCAGTGCCACGGATCCTGAGGTCCTTCTTTATATCATCGCCGACCACGTAATGGTGCCCGAGCAGTATCCGTGGGACGTTCGTTATGGCCCCTGGTGGGAGAACGAGTTCTCACTGGAATACGCGGATAGGGTGTCTGTTAATGATCTGTCCGACTATGATGTACTGCCCGAGCTTGTATCCACCTATCTGGCCGGTGACGAGTTCTACCTGACCAAGCTGAGGGGCAAGATCACAGCTGATGAGATGGTGGATATCGATTTCGCTCCGTACTATGATGCTGCATCACTTGAGTGGCCTGCCCAAACTAACACGAGGGGCGACGGTATCGCCTTACTCACTATGATACTCATTCCTGTATTCGGGCTCTACCTGTGGCGCAGACGTCAGAGGTAGAGGAAAGGCGACAGTCTGCAGCAGGATCTACTGTGCGGTGTGATAGGAGCAGGGCCAGAGAAGCAGCCTTCGGGTGACAGTCTCAGCACTCATCCACAAGAGCCTGGCCCCTCATCTCTGAGGGGCCAGAATGTGTTCATAGCGAGGGGGTATCTCAGCGAAGCCCGATCTTCTGTGCCACTATCTCTCTGTGAAAGTCGGTACTGCCGAAGGCAGTGTCCGCCGATTTGCTTCTGCGGTAGTAGAGGGGGATATCGTGGTCGTCGCTGGTAGCTATTGCGCCATGTAGCCTGATCGCCCACTTGCTGACATCCCGGTAGACTTCATTGACATAAGCCTTGGCCATAGAGGCCTCCTTTGTGCAGGGAAGGCCATTAGACTCCATCCAGGCGGCTTCATAGACCAGGTAGCGACTAGTTTCCATCGCGGTCCACATGTCGGCCATCTTGTGCTGAAGCGCCTGGAAAGCGCCTACAGGCCTATCATATTGAACCCTTTCCTTGGTGTAGGCCACGGTCATGTCTACACATGTCTGTATGGCTCCTATCGATTCGGCACACTTGGCGATGGCTCCTCTGCGTAGCATGTTCTCCACGATAGGCCAGCCCTCGTCCAACCTGCCCAGAATGTTCGTCGCGGGCACGCTCACATTGTCGAAGCGCACTTCACAGAGCTTGTCCTGCGCCGTAGTAGGCATCACTTCGCACTTGATCCCGGGAGCAGAGGCATCGATGACGAAGACGGTAATCCCTTTGTCCGGTGTGGCTCCTTCCTTTGTCCTTACGACACAGATCATGTGGCTGGCCACGTTTGCTGCGTCCACGAAGAGCTTTGTCCCGCTTATGATGAAGCTATCTCCCTGCGCAGTTGCCCTGACGGCGATTCCAGAGGGGTCGAAGATCCCGGGACCTTCGAGGATGGCCGTGGTCAGAATCAGTTCGCCCCGGGCTATCCTGGGAAGCAGTTCCTTCTTCTGGTCCTCAGTTCCTGCCTCGAGTATGGGGAAAGTGCCGGCAACAGTTGCCAGGAAGGGTCCGGGCAGAATGTTTCGTCCCATCTCCTCCAGGAGAACGGTAAGGTCCTGGAAGGTATAGCCTATGCCTTCGTATTCCTCGGGTATGATCAGTCCCATCCATCCCAGTTCGGCCATCTTCTTCCACAGTTCGGGCGAGTGTCCTTCTTCACTTCGTTCGAGCTCCCTGACAAGGGTCTTGGGGCATTCTGTGGTGAGGAACTCCCGTGCGGATTGCCTCAGTATCTCTTGCTCTTCTGAGTATCTTAGATCCATCATTCCTCCTTACAAATCCGGGCTTATCTCATTCTGGGAAGGCCTAGGCCGTACCAGGCTATGATGTTCCGCTGTATCTCGTTTGTGCCCATTGATATGGTGGTTATGAAGTGCTCGTGAAACATCTTCTCCCATATTCCGTTAAGAGGAGCCCAACGAGAGGTCCTTATCTGACCGTAGGGACCCAGGATGTCGCCGGCCAGAAAAGCGAACCGCTCTCCCAGTTCGCTGAAGAAGATCTTGCCTGCCGAGGCATCCATGAGGGACATCTCGTTTCTGTTCTGCAGGTCGGCGACGCGGTATGCCAGGGCCCGGGCTGCCTCCAGTTCGCAGGCCATCTGAGCCAGCCGGTTGCGGATAAGCGGGTCCTTCGCCAGCGGTTTCCCGTGTCGTTCGGTCTCGTTGCAGAGTGACACCAGTTGTTCCAGCCCGCGGATCATGCTCATGATCTCGTTTATGCCGGACCTTTCGAAACCGGCGAGCAGGTTCACGACTGCCCAGCCTTCGTGCTCCTGGCCGACTACATTCTTGGCGGGCACATGGACATCATCGAAGTAGACCTCACAATATGGAGCACTGCCGTCGAGGTAGGGGATGGGTCTTACTGTGATGCCCGGAGTCTTCATGTCGAGCAGCAGGAAGGTCATGTTGTGGTGCTTTCGAGCTTCGGGGTCGGTCTTAAATACCCCGAAGCCCCAGTCGGCCCGGTGAGCACCAGTGTTCCAGGTCTTCTGCCCGTTTACGATGTACTCATCTCCCTTCTTCACCGCCGTAGCGGAGAGGCCGGCCAGGTCCGAGCCGGCATTTGGCTCGCTCCATAGCTCACACCACATAACCTCGCCCCGGCCGATGGGAGTCAGGAACTCCTTCTTGATCTCTTCGCTCGCTGCCTGTAAGAGTGTGGGGGCAAGCATCTGAACTCCGAAGATGTCGACTCCGGGAGTTCCGTAGTATCCCCTGGCCTCGGCAAAGAGAACGCGGTCCATCATGTCGCCACTGCCACCGTACTCCGATGGCCAGCCCAGGGCAAGCCAACCCTTCTTGCCGAACTCCCTGGCGCAGTGAAGGTTGTACTGCCAGCACTCGTCCAGTTCATATATGGCCTCGAATCCGACGAGGCTCGGCGGCCTCTTCTTGCTGAGCTCTTCGCAAGTGCCATAGAATTCCCTGCTGCGTCGTCTTTGATCGTCTGTAAGCGAAAAGTCCATAAACACCTCCTTAAGGTCTTCGGCCAGATTTTAGCAGTTGTTGTGCTTGATTGGAAGCGCGGAGGATGGTCGTGGCCGTAAGCGATCCCGGACCTGGTTGTTGGGGTGTGAAGAGCAGGGGGCGCCAGCGATGGCAACAGAATCCGAGAAGCCTGATCAGGGCTAGTGCATGATCTGAGATCGATGAGTGCCTTAAGCGGTTGCTGCCGGCCTGACTACAGGATTTCCAGTCTGACCCTGGTCTCTTCTCTGGCTGCCTTTACGCGAAGCAGTGTTCGCAATGCCTGAGCCACGCGACCCTGCCTGCCGATAACCCTTCCCTTGTCATCAGGAGCTACCTCGAGTTTGATCAGCAAGCCGTCGTCGCTATTCTCCTCGGTTATCTTCACCGCGTCAGGTTCTGCAACAATCGCTTTGATTACGTACTCTACCAGGTCTTTCATTCTGCCTCCTTAGTAGTTAGTTCTGGCCCGAGGCCGGCTTGAATTTGTCCATTATGCCTAGCTTGCCGAGCAAGCTTCGTACGGTATCAGTAGGCTGGGCTCCGTTTCTAAGCCACTGTAGAGCCTTCTCTTCGTCTATGACGACTGTTGCAGGGTCGGTCAGAGGGTCGTAATGACCGATGACCTCGATGAACTTGCCATCGCGAGGAGAACGACTATCGGACACCACCACACGGTAGGATGGCCTGTTTCTCCTCCCCATTCGGCGCAATCTAATCTTGACCATTTGGTAAGGTGATTATCTCTTAAGTACCGGCATTTGTCAATGGCTTAGAGCCTGACGGGCAACTCTTTCTTTCGGTTTTCGCTACAGAATACTCAATGCCGGCTGCTATCCATCCTGTGACTCCCCATGATGCGATTTCGTCATGAAGATTCGCGGGGTCTGGACGCAGGCCGCTTGGCTCAGGCAGTAGTTTTGGCTGAGAAAACATATGCTGTCGTGGTCTTGAGCTTTCCCCTCAGCACCCCCAACTGTGGCCTGTACACTCTGATCCTTCTGTGTTCACAGGTCAATGGCATATCGAGCACTCTCGATACGACCTTCTCCTCCACCGGCCCTTCACACACAACTGTAGTCCCGGATTCGTCAGTTCCTACCTCTATGAGGATAGGCAGTAGCAGCGCTTCTTGTTCAGAGGTATCTGTAATGCTTGCCAGATACTCGAGTTCCCTCTTTTTGAAGGAGTGACTGCTGCCATCGTTACACAAGACTTGAGGATACCTCTCCTTAAGCAAGTCGGCCAGTCTTTTCTGGCTCTTTGGCAAACCGGTGTTTGCCAACCTGAGCTCGGCCCTTAAGGCTTCCTGAAGTATCTTCTCATACGGAGTCTGCCCTGACTGCATTGACTTGATATCCTTCCGCAACGTCTCAGGCATCACGCTAGTCGCGAGCCACCAGTACCTTTACACGCTTCAGCCGCGCTTTCTCCTCTCGATCTCTCTCCTCGAACTTCATGTTAAGGTAGTTTATGGTTACCTGCAATCCCGGGATCACTATGTGCTCCAGCGCGTTGGTTATTCTCTTCGTCCTGCTTATCTCCATCGCCAGGAGCTCGAACGTCCTCTGAAGCTCGGCCAGCTCAACTGCTGCTGCCGCGACATCCTGAGACAGTTGAGCCGCACGATCGAGCCAGGATGATGTGTCGACCAGGTCATATCGTCTTATTGCGCTGCCGCTTTCATCGTCCATCAACTCGAACGACGGAATCCTCACTCCGGCTATGTTTCTTGAGCCGTGAGTTACCTTCAGGCCGACCTCCGATGCTATGAACTCCTTTTCAAGGGCCATGTACCCGTGGTATCCGGAGGCGATCGACAATGCCCTGTAAAGCTCGGTCAGCCTGTCATTCAGCTTCCTCTTGGCTTCCACTGTTTCGCGCGCTGTCTGCAGGAACTCGGTGGTCAGTATCGATAGCCTATCCTTGACTATCTTCTGCACTCTCTGCGCCAGCGAAAGCCTGCGCTTGAGCTTCACAAGCTCGATCTTGGTCGGTCTTACTCTTATCAGTTGAGGCATGTCGGCTGCACTCGATCCTACTTCTCTCTCTCGGGGAGGTATCTCTTGATGAAATCCTCATTGATCAGCTTCAGATCTTCCTTGGGCAGGGCCGAGAAGAGCTCCCAGGCTATGTCGAGGGTGTCGTCAACCCCCCTCTTTTCCCACTCGCCTTGAGATATGAACCTCCTCTCGAACTCGTCTGCATTGGTCAGGTAGATCTTGTCTCTGTCGCCAAGCGCCTCGGCACCGATGATCGTGGAGATCTCCCTGAGGTATATTCCTTCAGCATAGGCGGCATAGGACTGCATAAAGACGTTGTTATGGTCCTCCCTTGTCTTGCCGGGCCCTATACCCTCTTTCATCATCCGTGAGAGTGACAGGAATACGTCTATCGGAGGATACACGCCCTTTCTCTCGAGATTCCGTG
>JAWOGR010000063.1:0-3415 GCA_046496625.1 Dehalococcoidia bacterium
CAAACCCTTTGGCTTGAAGGCCAACGATACCCCTCATAGAGGCGCTCAAGCAGAAGGGCAACAAGGTAATCTCGGTCATGGAGGCAAAGGACGAGGGCTATCTCTTCTGGGAGGACAGGCTGAAGGGGTTGAGCGACGAAACGCATGTTGTCCTGGGCGACGGTAGTCGCGGCAAACACAGGCAGGCAAGCGAGTTTGTCAGGGAATACCTGGAATCGGGGAACAGGGTCGACAGGGTCTTTGCACTGGGTCGTGTCTTTATGATGATGGAATGTGCCAACGTAACAGAACCGTTTGAAGTCAAGACTATCGTTGCCCTCACTCCCATAATGGTTGATGGCACGGGAATGTGCGGCTGCTGCCGGGTTTCTGTCGGTGGCGGAACGAAGTTCACATGTGTTGACGGGCCGGAGTTCGACGGCCACGCGGTGGACTGGGAGCTGCTGATCAAGCGGAAACGGGCGTATCTGAGAGAGGAGGCGCAGGCGTTTGACCTGTGGCACATTGAGAACCTGCGCCGGATGGCGGAGTTGTCCGAGCTGCCCGGGCGGTCATCTGTGGTGTGAAGATGACGGAGAAACCTAAACTCAATCTGAACCGGGTGCCGATACCGAAGCAGGCCCCGGAGGAGAGGCGGAAGAACTTCAGCGAAGTGGCCCTCGGGTATACCGAGGAGCAGGCTACGGAGGAAGCCGGGCGCTGCATTGACTGCAAGAAGCCCGGGTGTAAGGACGGTTGTCCGGTCAACATCGATATACCCGGATTCATCAGAGCGATGCAGGGAGGCGATATGCCCGGGGCGGTCAGAATACTCAAGAGCAAGAACAGCCTGCCCGGGATCTGTGGACGTGTCTGCCCCCAGGAGACACAGTGCGAGTTGACCTGCAACCTGGCCAGGAAGGATGCTCCCATTGCCATCGGCAGGCTGGAGCGGTACGTGGCTGACTGGGAGATAGCCCATCCCGGAGCAGTGAAGCAAGGCGATGGTGGTGTGAAGCCCAGCGGTAGGAAGGTTGCCGTTGTCGGTTCCGGTCCGGCAGGGTTAACCTGTGCAGCCGACCTGGCAATGCTGGGTCACGGGGTTGTCATCTTCGAGGCGCTTCACGTCGCCGGCGGAGTGCTCATGTACGGCATACCCGAGTTCAGGCTGCCCAAGGCGATAGTTCAGGGTGAGGTAGATTATGTCAAATCACTCGGCGTGGAGATCAGACTCAACCACGTCATAGGCAAGATAGCCACTGTGGACGAACTTCTCGGGGATGGCTTCGATGCGGTCTTCCTGGCCCCGGGAGCCGGTGCGCCGATGTTCCTTGACCTGCCGGGGGAGAACCTGAGCGGCATCTACTCCGCTAACGAGTTCCTTACCAGGACCAATCTGATGAAAGCATATCTGTTTCCTGAGTACGACACTCCGATACAGGTGGGCAAACGGGTGGCGGTGTTCGGCGCCGGGAACGTGGCCATGGATGCCTCCCGGTGTGCATTGAGGCTTGGAGCTGAGGAAGTGTACATAGTCTACCGGCGATCGAGGACGGAGATGCCCGCCAGGCTTGAAGAGCAGGAGAATGCCGAGGAGGAGGGTGTGATCTTCAAGCTGCTCACCAATCCGAGTCGGTTTATCGGTGATGAACGAGGGGTGATCAGAGCAGTTGAGATGCACGATATGGAACTGGGCGAGCCCGACGAGAGCGGTCGGCGGAGGCCCATCCGTAAGCCTGACTCCGAGTTCGTCATGGACATAGACATCGCGATACCCGCTCTGGGAACAAGGCCTAATCCTATTGTTCCCTCGACTACCGAGGGACTGGAGCTGACCAGGTGGGGCACCGTGCTGACCGATGAGGGCACAGGTGCTACGAGCAAGGAGAGGGTCTGGTGCGGGGGAGACATGGCTACCGGGGCCGCCACTGTGATAAGTGCCATGGGAGCGGCACGACGGGCGGCCATATCCATAGACGCCTGGCTGAAGAACTCCGGATGAGCAAAGATAGATGATAGCAGGTTGACCGATTATGAGAGAACTCAGGAAGCACAACGATTGTCTTCGACCTGCTCCCCGTGCTATTATTACGTCGTCATTTCGTCAAGCTGGCAGGCGGAGCGTAGAACAACTGACCTTCTTGTTTGGTTAAGCGTATAGATGGAGAACACTGAACCGAAGATACTGGCCTTCTGCTGCAACTGGTGTTCTTATGCGGGTGCTGACCTGGCCGGTACCTCGAGAATGCAGTATCCTCCCAACCTGAGGATCATCAGGGTGATGTGTAGCGGTAGGGTAAACCCTTTCTTTGTCCTCAACGCCCTTCGTCTTGGCGCTGATGGGGTGCTGGTTCTTGGTTGTCATCCGGGTGATTGCCACTATCTCACGGGGAATTACCGCACGCGCCGTCGAATGGCTATTACGATGAAACTCATGGAGTATATGGGGATCGAGCCGGAACGTATTCAGGCCAGCTGGTGTTCTGCCTCTGAAGGAAGCAGGTTTGCCGAGATCGTTACCGGAGTGACGGACGACCTGAAGAAGCTTAGCCCCAATCGATTGTTCAATGACTAAAGAAGCAGAGAAGAAGCTACGAGACGAAGTCCGGGCCCTCATGGAGAAGGGAACTATCGAGCGTATTGTAGGCTACGAAGAAGGGAGCCTCAAGTTCACCACCACCCCGCTCATAAGTGAGGACAAAGCCGGCGCCGAGAAACTGGTTATCAACCCGTTCATCCACAGCAATCTCAGTGTCTTTCTTCCCGGGTTGTGCGGCAAGGTGGGCATTGTTGTCAAGGAATGTGATTCCCGCTCTGTGGTCGCCCTCATCCAGGACAAGCAGGTTGAGCGCAAGGATCTCTTCATCATCGGCGTTCCCTGTGCCGGCGTCATCGACGTGGCCAAGGTTGAGAGACTGACAGGCCTGGACCGTGACGAGATCGATGACATCGCCTGGAAGGGGAAGAAGGTGACGGTGACCTATGGAGGCAACACCAAGGAGTTCGCGGCAGAGGAAGTGCTGTCGGACAGCTGTTTCGGATGTGACCCCTCGGGTTTCAAGGAATGCGATATGGTCCTCGGGGAGGCTGAACCCGTCCTAGCCGACAAGGATTCAGGCAGGGACAAGGTGAAGGAACTGGAGGCGATGGCCCCGGCACAGCGCTGGGAGTTCTGGAAGGGTGAGTTCTCCCGCTGTATCAGGTGTTACGGTTGCCGACAGGTGTGCCCGGTGTGCTTCTGCGAACGCTGCTTCGTGGAGGAATCCGAACCGCAATGGATATCCCCGCTGCCCAAATGGCAGGATAACCTTATCTTCCAGGTAGTCAGGATGATGCATGTTGCCGGGCGTTGTACCAACTGCGGTGAGTGTGAACGCATCTGCCCCGTGAACATACCGCTGGGAGCCCTTACGACGAAAGTGGAGGAGATAGTTGA
>JAWOGR010000090.1:0-4583 GCA_046496625.1 Dehalococcoidia bacterium
CCAGAAGAGGAGTGCCATCCACGACATCCAGTCCCCTGACCTTGAGGATATTGCCTTCCCTCCCCATGAGTTCAACTACGGTCAAGCCCAACGGACACGGCCTGTGCGGCGTCTTCGCCACCAGGTCGCCGCACAGGCCGTGTCCGTTGGGCTTGACCGTAGTTGAACTCATGGGGAGGGAAGGCAATATCCTCAAGGTCAGGGGACTGGATGCCGTAGATGGCACTCCTCTTCTGGACATCAAGCCCTACATACCCCCGGCACATGAGCAGGGGCCGGTCAGGATAGGCTGGCTGGAGGGCAAGCGAGGGGAGTACAGAGCTTGACCCCGGTACATGTCACCATGCTGCTGGCCATCGGGGCCGGCGCAGGTTTTGCCAGCGGGTTGCTTGGTGTCGGGGGTGGCTTCATCATGGTCCCGCTGAGTTACTGGATCATGCTGGACATGGGGGTTGCCGATGAACTGGCCTATATGACGGCCATAGGCACCAGCTTGCTTGTGATTCTGCCCACGGCTATAAGCGGTACATGGAGACATGACAGGAGGAAGGCCGTCGAGTGGAGAACGGCACTGGTGCTCGGCCCGTGTGCCCTGGGCGGGGCACTGGCTGGAGCCGCCCTGGCTGCCCGGCTCTCCGGCGAAGTATTGAGAACGGGTTTCGGAGCACTGATGCTGGCTATAGCGCTGTGGATGAGTCTGGGGTTGATGCCCAGGCTGGCCAGAGAGGATACCCGAACCAGACCGGGCCCGTGGCTCGTTGCGGCTTGCGGGCTTCCGATAAGCGTGGTGACCGGGATGACCGGGCTTGGTGGAGGGGTATTGATAGTCCCCATACTGGTATTGGCGTTCGGGTTTCCCATGCATGTTGCCATAGGAACCTCAGTGGCGTCGATCATGTTCGCCGGTGCGGGGGGCATCGTCGGCTATGTCGTTAACGGGTGGGGATTACCCGAACTCCTCCCCTATTCCATAGGCTACGTCAACCTGCTGCCCGTGGGACTGTGCCTGGTGATGACCAGTGTGCCGATGGCACAGCTCGGAGTCAGGGCAGCGCACGCACTGCCCGCGAGACCGCTCAGGTACATCTTCATCGGCTTCATGGTCTATACGGGGCTGAGGATGATCGGTCTGTTCTAGCTGTCGGCTAGGTCAGCAGGTCTGGAGCGAAGAGTAGCAGCACCCCGAGGAGCATGAGTATTGCGGCACCTATCGGCCGGGCGTACTTCGCGTACTTCACACCCAGGCTGGAGGTCATGGCGATCGCTGCCGATCCGAAGATGATCAGGTTGTCAAGGATGAAGAACAAGACATACAGCAGGATGTAGCCATAGTACTGGAAGGTGGAAAGGTCGGCCAGAGCCAGGACCTGTGTGAAGACCATGGGGATCGCGGCCGAACATACGAACTCGATGGAGTTCACGGCAAAGGCGAGGGGTATGATCCCCAGTATGGTGGCGATGGTTATCGGTGAGGATACGATCCTCTCCATCTTACCCATCGTTTTGGCTCTGGACTCCTCGCTCGTGACCTCGCATACGATTTCCCCTTTTGACTTTATGAAGTCCCTCGTCTGGAGTATGCCTCCGCCCAGGGCCACCAACCCGATAACGACCGTCACCGGTCTGACAAAGCCGATGAACAGGAACAGATTGAGCCACGCCGTCATCAACAGGAAGTAGATGACCCCGGAGGCGAGCACAAAAGAACCGACGATCAGCCATATCTTCCTCTTGTCTTTCAAGGTTGCCACCAGAGATATCAGGTAGATCAGCACCCACAGAGCACAGGGGTTGAAGCCGTCGACGAGGCCCAGGATGACGGCCAGGGCGGCCAGGGAGTGCTCGGCGAATACTATTCTGCCAAACCACGGCAGGTCGATTCCCTTGTCGGGTTCTCTACCCGTTGTCGGGTACTCCGGACACTCTCCTGCCAGGCACTGTTGAAGGGCTGTCTCGATCTCTCGGCCCGTCGTCTCCTCAGACTCCCAATCCATGAAAACCTGATTGCCGAAGATCGTTGTCGGGACGAACGGTGCCCTTTCTTCCCCGCGCTCGATGAGCATCTCCCGCAGCAGTTCCATCTCTCTGCTGTAGTCATGATCAATGAAGTGGACTTCGGGGTAACGTTCCTTCAGCTCCTCCATGAACGGCTTCTGTTTGGCGCATGCCGAACAGCCTTCAAGCCAGAAGAAATGGACTACAAAACCGTCATCCGGAATCGGCTCTGGCGCCTGCTGGTCCACGACGGCAAACACTATCCCCAGGATCACCAGGGATACTATCAGGTACCGCTTGAAGCGGTCCTGATACGTGTTCCTCAGGAAACCGGTTAACCTGCTAAACACCTTCACATATCACCTCGAATCACTGTCCTGCTTGTGCCTGGTCTGCCGTGATAATCAGCCCTGCCCATCTGGCGGTCCGAGCCCCAAACTGGGGCTGCGTGTGCCTTATCAGCCGAATCGTGAGCAAGACACCACTTCAAGTTGCACACTCCGGCTGATCATATTGCCGTGAATATCGGTCACCGTCACGGTGATGGTAAGCTCGCCGCGCGTATAGGGTGCAGTCCACGTTATCGTTGCTCCATCTTCGGAGACCTCCACTATCTCTCCCCCCTCCCATTTCCATTCGTATGCAAACTCAAGGTCATCGGGATGTGCGGCAACGCAGTGAATACGAAAGTCCCTGCCTTCGCCGACCTCATATGTAGACGCGGTCTCTCTCAGATACTTGTGCTCCGCTTCGACAGTGAGCGACTCGACAACCGGCGGTTGCCCCGTCACTACGCTGACATGCAGCGATCTCGTATCCGAGCCACCATGACCGTCATCAACGACAACTGTGATATCGTGTTCACCAACGTCTGCGGGAGCCGTCCAGGTCACGGCTGTTCCTGTGTCGATGATGCCGCCACCGGTGGCTGTCCATAGATAGCTCAGTTCGTCACCGTCGGGGTCTTCAACCTCACATGTTATCCGGAGGCTGCCTCCCGGAAGAGTCCAGCCGGCATCGGCGGTGAGGCCGAGGATCGTTGGTGGAACATTGGCCTTCGAGATTATCATTATCTGCTTCGTATCAGTGTTGCCACGTTGATCCGAGACGGTGACCTCAATATAGAAGAAGCCTTCGGTGGCCGGGGCTGTCCAGACAACGATGGCCCCTTCACCTTCCAGCGAACCTCCGGTGTACTGCCATTTATAGTCAGGCTCAACGCCATCAGGGTGTGTCGCATCACACACGATCTCAGTGCTTTCCGAAGGAAAGACCCTCTCGGATGCAGCCTGCAAAGCCGTAATCTCCGGCGGGCGGGCGGCCAGCACTCTGGGCAACAGGACAGCAAGCAGCACCGCGGCTATTCCAACTGCCGTGACAATCAGCCCTGACCTTTTATTCATCCTCTTCTCTCGTCGGAGCCCCTGTCGTTCAAATCCACATTCGTTGCGGAACACATGCTAACATGGTCGCATAGCCGTGCGGGTGAACTGCCGATCTTATCAGAGGCTCCTCGCTTCATAGTATTCAAGACACATGCTTTAACCCTGCCCACCTGGCGGTCCGAGCCCCAAACTGGGGCTTGTTCTTTCCTATCAGCCGAAGCTTGAGCAAGATACCACTTTGAGTTCTATCGACCGACTGACCGCATCGCCGTGAGTATCGGTCACCGTCACGGTGATCGTAAGCTCCTCGCGCGTATCGGGTGCAGTCCAGGTCATCATTGTGCGATCATCGGAGATCTCGGACACCTCACCACCATCCCACTCCCATTCGTAAGTAAGCTCAAGATCATCAGGATGTGAGGCGGTGCAGAGAATCCGAAAGTCCTTGCCTTCTCCAACGTCGTATCCTGAAGCGGTCTTCCTCAGGTACTTGTGATCCGCTTCGACAATGAGGGATTCGACAACCGGCGGCTGCCCCGTTAACACGCTGACACGCAGCGATCTCGTATCCGAGCCACCATGATCGTCACTAACGACAACTGTGATATCATGTTCACCAACGTCTTCGGGAGCAGTCCAGGTCACGGTTGCCCCTGTGCCGCTGATGCTGCCATCGGTGGCTGTCCATACGTAGCTCAGTTCGTCACCGTCGGGGTCCTCCGCCTCACACGCGATCTGGAGATCACCGGCCGGTGTAGTCCACGCTTCATCCGCGGAGAGACCGGTGATAATCGGTGGCCTGTTTGCCTGCACCTGGATGGTCGTATCCCTCATGTCCTGTCCGCCACTGCCGGAGGTCACTGTGACTGTGATCGTGTATACGCCCTCCGAATCAGGGGCGGTCCAGGTGACCGTGGCCCCTGTGCCCTCTATCTCGCCGTCATCGCAGGACCACTCGTACAGGAGTTCCTCTCCATCAGGGCTAGATGCAATGCACACGATCTCAGTGCTTCCCGAAGGAAGAACCCTGTCAGACGTGACTTCGAGAGCGGTGATGACCGGGGGATCGCTTGCCTCTTCTGTGCAAGACACTGCCGCGATCGCCACAGCGATCGACATGACCAGGATGACTGCAATCAACCTGTTTCTTGTCATAACTCTGCCTCCTGTAGTGCCGCGCCTGCTTCAGCCTAAGTGAAAGCC
>JAWOGR010000138.1:0-5864 GCA_046496625.1 Dehalococcoidia bacterium
CCTTACAGGGTCGATGATGTATCGATTGATGTAAACGGACAATACTGCTATGAAAATGATTGAAATAGCGAGTGGAACGTGAGGAAGTCACTCTTGGCCTTCGCGTGGAGGTTCAATCCCGGTTCGTCTAACAGGAGCACTGGGCCGTCCTCGCGGGTCGCGAGGTCGTACAGCGTACAGAACGTCGAGACAAACCACCGGAAGCCGTGAGATCGGCTGTCAAATTCGACGGTGATGTCGGTGTCGATGACCCTGGCTCGGATCATTTAATGCCGGAACAGTGGTATCCGGCGGTTTGTGTACGATAATAATACGAGGTGACATCGTAAGCAGCTTTGTCGGAAGTCTTGTGAATACGGCTACTGTGGAAAGCGATGAGGATGATCCTGATACGACCAATAACACATCAACTATTGTGACACCTGTTAACCTGATATCAGATCTTGCCGTGAGTAAGGTTGTGGACAATGCCACACCTGATGTCGGCACCCAGGTTACGTTCACGATAGAGGTTGTCAACGACGGACCATCAGATGCTACCGGTGTGGAGGTCTCAGACCAGCTTCCAAACGGATATGATTATGTATCATCAACAACAACACTGGGCGCATACAACCCCAGTACCGGATTGTGGACGGTGGGAACACTGGTCAACGGTGGTACAGCAAGCATGACGATCACAGCAGATGTACTCGAGCCCGGCATAGGTGTCGACTACACCAATACTGCCACGATTACCGGTAGCGATTCCACTGATCCGGATAATGGGAACGATGCGGATGATCAGGTAGTGGAGCCGGTAGCCCACCCGTCGCTTGATATGGTCAAGTCCGCCAGCCAGAGCGTGTCTGTGCTGGATGATGAGATCACATACACCTTCACGGTGACCAACGATGGTAACCTGACCCTGACGGATGTGAGCGTAAGTGACCCGTTACCGGGTCTGTCAGCGATTACACCGGCGAGCGTTGCCACGCTTGCACCGGGTGAGACCCGGGTGTTCACAGCGACTTATGCGATTACGCAGGACGACGTCGATGAAGGCAGCGTCTTGAACACCGCTACAGCCACAGGTACTCCTCCGATAGGCGCCGATGTCTCCATCGAGGCCAAGGCGGTAGTTGTCGTCGTTCAGCCAATGCTGGTCTGCGGCTTCGTGTACGAATACGGCACGATGCAACCCCTGGAAGGCTGGGGAGTCATCCTGGAGAAACGGGGAAGTCCGTGGGTTTACGTAGAGAGTACCTTCACGGACGAGAACGGCAAGTACTGCTTCTGGCTATCTGAGTTCGGCGAATACAGGATAAGCGAGGTGGTTCAACCAGGATGGACTCAGGTTTCTCCTCTGCCCAATGAGTACATAGTGACCGTGCCAGGAGTGGCCAGTGACCCCGAAGATGGGCCGTTCTTCAACTTTGAGAACGAGCAGAGCCAGGTTACGGTCGGTTGGGAGTCCTCCCCCACAGACAAGATTGCTGTCCTGGCGCCGTGGCTCAGTCTGGCTCTGTTCATGATGACCGTGGGGGGTATCTGCATCAGAAGGCGTTACGCGGCCAACCGGTCTTAGGAGATATGACCTGATGGGGTTCCTGACGCACTGTGCGTCGGTCCTGCATAGTAGGCGGATTGCGGGGATCGGATCCCATCACGGCGATTGCCGGGGAGAAGGTCTTCCGGAACGACGTCTCTCTTCCTTGTCGGTCTTACGTTGACCCGGCCGCGGGGGTCACTCTGAGGTGCCGTGATACCGGGTCTTGCCTCTCGGGCTAAGCAAGCGCAAGGAGCCGAAGTCCACGGATTTCACAGTATGCTGGCTGTCTTCGGGAGGTGTCGGCAGGACAGGTAGACGATTGTCCACAATGCAGCTCGGGCCGCATTAGCTTGATGTGTCACGGAGTTGCACGTAGAGATCACGATACTGTGGCTTTCATAGCGTATCTCGGAACACGTCCAAGCGCCGGCTAAGTACGTGTCAACTCATCTAAGCACCTGACCGAATCGGGCTCTTGCGGCCAGTCTTCCCATGGTATATACTTAGTTATTCCGGTTTCGACACAAATCTAATTGGGGAGGTGGACCTTGGAACACTGTTCATTACCTAAGTGCCAGAAATGCGAGAAGGGAGAACTGGTGCCTCTGTCCGACTTTGGTAGTCAAGGGGCACCGATTCACTACAAGGCCTGGGTATGCACTCATCCTGATTGCGGTTTCAACATCAAGATCAGGAATGGGGAAGTATACGTTAACGAGCCCATTCTTGACGGAGCGCTCCACAGTCGTACACGTCGGGACTACGCTCCTTAGCAGAGGCTTTGCTTCGCTTAGGCAGACTGGCTGAGCTGGCGGTTGAATCCTTCTTTCCTCGGCGGTGCGTTGGCTGTGGGAGGGCAGGTTCTTTTTTGTGTCCTCGATGCCTGGGAGAGCTGCCGAGGCTATTGCCCCCCATCTGCCCAAGGTGCGGCGGCTATCAAGCCAGCGGTATCATATGCCCGAGTTGCCGGCAAAAACCAACCGACATAGATGGCATCCGTTCTCTGTTCAGGTTAGACGATGTGATGCGTAGAGCCATTCATCAAATGAAGTACCAGAACGTGCGGTCGCTCTCCCCATATTTGGCCGGATTCCTGGCTGACTATCTGAGTTCGAACCATCTTCCTGGCGAAGCGCTCTTGTGTGTTCCTCTACACCCGAGGCGGCTGCGAGAGAGGGGATACAACCAGTCGTGCCTGCTTGTAAGGGAAGTGGGCAGGCGCACCGGTTTGCCTGTGATCGAAGACTGCCTGGTACGAGTCAAGCAAGTACAACCCCAGGTGAGGGCAACCAGTGTGGAAGAGCGGCGACGGAATGTAGCCGATGCTTTCGTCTGTCGGGATGACAGAGTTACAGGCAAGGGAGTCATACTCATAGACGATGTGTGCACCTCCGGAGCCACGCTCGAGTCCTGTGCTAAAGCTCTGAAGAATGAGGGTGCGGCGTCTGTTTGGGGACTAACTCTGGCAAGGGAAAAACACAGATGAAGGAGGACAAATGGAGTTGCAGATCATCGCCAAGAACAATCTAGAGATTTCTGAGACAGTAGAGAGTTATGTTCAGAAGAAGATCGGCAAACTGAGCCGTTATCTGCCTACGATTACGGAGGGCAAGGTTGAGATATCCCGTGAAGGTGCAAAGGTGCCTGAGCAGCGCTTCACAGTTCAGGTCACACTTGACAGCAAGGGTGTGATCATCAGGGCTCAGGAGAAGTCCGGCGACGTGCGCACTGCCATCGACAGGATAGCCGATGTCCTCTCTAAGCGCATCGAGCGATACAAGGGCAAGTTATATGACAAGGGCCGAGGGGTTTCTCTCGCTCGACAGGGAGCGACCGTCGAGCTGGAGGAGGCCGAGGCCCCAAGGAAAGTGGTGAAGGGTAAGCACTTCCTGGTGAAGCCAATGGCAGTTGATGAGGCGGTGAACCAGATGGAACTACTGGGACATGACTTCTTCCTGTTCACAGACGCCGATACGGATAAGATCAACCTGCTCTACCGGCGCAAGGATGGCAACTACGGGTTGATAGAGGCGGATAGAGGATGACAGAACTGGAGGCACCTCCTGTGCCGTGGCCGGTGTGAGCGATCCCGGGATGACAGGGTCGGGAGGTTACCTTCGACTCCTCAGGCGCCAAACTTGTCCAGTTTCAGCGCGTTGGCCATAGCCAGCGGCATGATCTCCGTAGCCGGAAAACGCCCCAGACCACCGGCCAGGCAGGCTCGCTCTGAGAACTCCGAGACATCGTCGTGGCGACACCATCCGGACCTGAGCATCAACGGGACCGGATGCCAGCTATGCATAGCCAGTGTTGCCGGAGTAGAGTGGTCTCCGGCGACTATGAGGACGTCAGGGTCCAGACGCAGCATGTCCGCGACCACACTGTCAAGCTCCTCGATGGCCCTGACCTTGGCCGCGAAATCTCCGTCCTCACCCCTGGAGTCCGTCTGCTTGTAGTGGACGAAGAAGAAGTCGTGGTCGTCGTAATGCCGTCGTAGTGTGTCCACCTGGTCTCTGACACTATCGCCGGTCGGCAGGACCTTCATGCCGACGAGCCTGGCCAGACCCCTGTACATGGGATATGCTGCGATGGCAGCCGGGTTTAGCCTGTAGATCTCCGGTATCGAGGGGATAGTAGGGCGGCGGGAAAACCCGCGTAGAAGAACCATATTGGCGGATGACTCGTTACGCAGGCGGGTGTTTGCCTGCGAGACGAAGTCATTGGCGATGTCGGCGGTTCGCTGTGCCTGCTGTGATAGGGCGTGCACCTCTCTAGGGACCAGCCCCGCCTGCTGCGGGTCAGAATCGGTCAAGTCAGGCGACAGCCCTTCACCCCGCAGTATGAGAACAAATCTGTGCTCTTTGACCGGTACCACGGAAAGCCCGGTTGCCTGCAGAGCTATACCGCTCAACAGGCGACACAACTCGGCATTTGTCTCTGTGGACAGGCGCCCTGCTCTCCTGTCGGTGATGATGCCGTTATCGTCGACGGTGCAGAAGTTTCCCCTGGCCGCAACATCACCGGGTTTCAGGTCGAGGTCGATTCCGAGGGCTTCCACTATGCCGCGCCCTACCTCATACCGAACGGGGTCATATCCGAAGAGAGCAAGGTGTCCCGGCGCACTCCCGGGCGTTATCCCCGGGCTGACAAGGTCGGTTAGTCCGCACAGCGACTCCCTGGCTATGCGGTCCAGGTTGGGCTTCCGGGCCGATTCCAGTTCTGTCTTACCTGTCTCGGGATGAGGAAGGCCTCCCACCCCGTCCATCACCAGGAACACTATCCTGGATGGAGACGACCGGGATATCTTCGTCATGTGCTCAAATCCGATCATGGCACTGCTATTGTACTCGGAGGGATACACCAGTTCAAGCTTGGCACGCCGTCCTCGTGATCGGATAGAGTGTGTCGGGAACGTACAGGTTGCCTATTGCAGAATGATGGTCTCCGTGGCATACTAGAATCACTAAGTATAGGAGGTGACAATCCATGGGTAATCTGGGGCTGGTCGGGGGGATATTGAGCCTCATCTTCGGTATAGTGGTGCTGGTGTTCCCCAAGATCCTGAACTACCTGGTGGGCATCTGGCTGATCGTGATCGGAGCAATAGCACTCTACGTCCATTTCTTCGTCTGATAGCGTAGTGCGCACGGATTGCTCCGGCTATCCACGAGGCCTCGGATGCCGGGCGAAGAGTGGAGCCCCGTAAGAGAGGGGTTTCGCGTCCTGGTTCGCCAGGGCTAAGGTGAGAGCGCCCTGTCTTTACGGGCAAGGGGTGTTTGCCTGTCGGTAGCGGTGCCCCAGGACTATCAATTCGCGTGTCTGCACCCTTCGACAACAGTGGATGCGGGCGGCGCAGGAGTTCATGGCTTCACCGGAGAAGTTTAGCCCTGAGGTGCTGTACCGCGCGGTAGAGTTGCACTGCCGCTATGGCTGTGAGCAGTTTGGGCCCCCACAGCCATAAGGGGTTCAGTGCCAGCGCAAGGAACAGGGCCGGGTCCTCAACCAACCCGTGGTTTATGCCGATGGAGATGTGAAGGCGTTCCAGTTCGTTTTTGCTCAGGCTTCCCTTTCTAACCCTGTCGATGGTGACGGCTCCGCCGTACATCAGGCCGAATGCGGCGCTGGTTACCCATAGGTTTGAACTCTGCTCCGAGAGGCCGAGAACCCTCATCAGAGGGAGGAAGGCCCTAACCAGATGCTTTGTCCACCCGAGCGATTCGGACAACTCCTGCATTATCATGACGGCCATCACAATACCCAGGATCCTCAAGAGCAAAGCTATGAGATTCATCCCCCAGTCCCTGATGGTTGGAAGGAGCGGGCCGGTATCCGT